>CAZHIK010000572.1:0-5732 GCA_964532635.1 uncultured Enterobacterales bacterium | reverse complement strand
CTCATCCCCATGAGTCGCGTCCGACGACCGCGTAGCGGACGTCCAGGCCCACTCATCCCCATGAGTCGCGTCCGACGACCGCGTAGCGGACGTCCAGGCCCACTCAACCCCATGAGTCGCGTCCGACGACCGCGTAGCGGACGTCCAGGCCCACTCAACCCCATGAGTCGCGTCCGACGACCAGCGCGTTCACTCCCGCAGAGCACCGCAGCGCAGCTCGAGGGTCTCCACGAGCTTGACCACCAGCGGGTCGTTGCGGTGGCCCCATTGCTGCAAGGTGACCACCTCGTAGCGGGCCGCGTGGCACTCGGCGTAGACGATGAGGTCCAGTGCCACCTGGGCCTGGTCGCAGGCCTTGGGGTCGAGCCGGGGCTCGTCCACCTGGCAGGCTCGGTAGTGCTCGTCTGCCAGCTCCCCGAGCCACTCCGACGGGATGATCACGGACGCAGGGATGGAGGGGACAAGCGCGGTTGAGGACTGGGGGGGCACCCGCGAGTGCCGGGGGCAGCGAGGGAGGGACGTGGTCTGGCCGACGAGCAGGATGACCAGCACCAGCGGGACGAGGAGGCGGACCCACATGAAGGCGCCGCCGGAGGCCGTCTGCTCCGCCTCCTCGCGCTGGCGCCGCTCCATCGCGTCGAGCATGGCCTGAATGGGGGCGGACAGCTGCGGGGCGCGCTCGGACAGGAGGCGGCCCACCAGCAGCGCAGCGCGACCGTCCTGCAGCTCCAGTCGCCGCAACTCGATGCCCACGGCGGTCCAGTCCCCCAGCTGCGCACCCCGGGCCAGGGTGGAGCGCAGCACCGAAGGGAAGTCATCCGGCAGCGCCCCCAGGTCCCGCGCCAGGGCCCAGCGCACAGCCCGGCCGTCCTGCATCCAGGCCAGCTCCACACCCAGGGCAGCCACCGCCGCCTCGAGCTCGGCCTGCAGGCGCCGGGCTTCGCTCAGCAGCAAGGCGCGGTGCAGGTCGAGCAGAAGCTCCAGGGCCACATCCAGATCCTCCGGATTCAGCCGACCTCCGTCGCGGCCCTCCGCGAGAAACTCATGAGTCAACTCCGCCGCCTCGAGCGGCCGCCCCTCGGAGCGGAGGCGCTCGGCCTCAGCGCTCGAGGGGGCGGGGGCGCGCGGGGGGGGCGGCTCCGGCGTCGCCTCCTGAGCAGCCGAGCGCAGCCTCTCGGCCAGGGCCTCCGAAAACACCACGCCCTCTGCCACGCGCTCCAGCAGCTCGAAGGCCTCACGGATCCGTGCGAAGCCCTCGGGATCCCGCTCGGGGGGGCTGCCCTTGACCCCGCGCAGGTAGGCCCGCCGCAGCTCGCGAGGCGTCACCTCGGCGTCCACCCCGAGCAGCGCTCTGGCTTCGTCCAGGGTCACGGTGGTGTGCCTCCGCAGGTGCGTCGGAGCACCTCGTGCAGCTGCTCGGTCAGGCGCTCGTCATCGCGACCGCGCTGCTCCACCAGCTGCGCAAGCAGCGGACGGGCCTCGGCGCAGCGGTTGCGCAGGGACAGCTCGAGGGCACGCTCGGCCATGGCGCACCCGTCCTCGGTCCAGACCAGAGGCTCCACCGTGCAGGTGGACTCGTAGTGGGCCTCGGTGGCGTGGCGGACCGAGTCGGGCAGCCCGCTGGCCCGCCAGTCAAGGCCACCGAGCACGCCGAGCATCGGGGGCCCCGCATCCTCGCCCACCCACCGACAGAGGGTCACGCTGCCGATCAGCAGCAGCAGGAAGAGCCCGGCAGCCAGCCTCACCAGGTTGAACATGCCGACCACGCTCACCGGCTCGTCGTCCGGCGGGCGCTCCCAGGGCCGCAGCCGCAGTTCCCGCAGGTCCACCACCTGGCGCATGGCGCGGTACACCCCGGGGGAATGGTCAGCGAGCATGTCCAGGGCGCGATCGCTGTGTTCCCGGTCCAACTGGGCCAGCTGAGCCATGGAGGCCATGCCCTGCATCAGGTCCCCGGAGCGCAGGGACAGGGCCAGCATGGCCCGCGCCTGGCCCGGGAACCCGGCGGGCAGGGCCATCAGCTCCTCGAGCATCGCCCAGCGCACCGCGTGCTCCCCCTGCAACCAGTCCAGCCGCACACCCGCGACGTCCAGCCAGTCCGACAGGGCGCCGAGCAGCTCGCCCGCTTCCTCGAGCCGACTGTTGGCGTGGAGCACCAGGTACAGCTCCACAGCCTGGGCGTAGAGGTTCCGATCGGCCAGCCCCTGGACGCCGGCCAGGCGGAAGGCCAGCACCACCACCCGGGAAGCCAGGCTGGTCAGGCCCTTGCTCCCGAGCAGGGCCGCCACATCCATCAACGCCCATGGATCCTCGCCCCGAGAAAACGGCACCCCCAGCTCGGGGGGTAGTGGCTGACCCAGGGCCGCGCGCACCACCTCCAAAAGCTCGAGCCAAGCGGGGTCCACCGTGGCGCGAGCCTAGGGCTCGGGTGGGGTCGGGGAGGGATCGCGCACGGGCTCCGGGGAAGGCTCCGCACGCCCTCCGCCCGCCTTCAGCAGCTCGTAGGCTTCCCGCAGGCGGGCGAAGCCCTCGGGGTCCTGCTCCGGCTTGCAGGTCTTGACCTTGCGCAGGTAGGCCCGCCGCAGGATCTTGGGATCTACGGGGGGCCCGACTCCGAGCAGAGCGCCGGCCTCGGCTGGTTTCACCCGGCGACTCCCTGGCAACGCTCCACGAAGATCACCACCGCCACGACCCCAAAGAAGCCCAGCACCGCGAGGATCAACCAGGGCGCCGCTTGCAGCGCCTCCCGACGCAGCGCCAGCCAGAAGGGCAGCTGCTGGGCGTCCCACCACGCGTACCAGTCCTGGATCAGGCTGTGGAGCTGGGGCGCCTGGGCGGGCAGATCCCGGCGCAGCCGCCGGGCGGTGCCCTTGCGGTGGCACTCGAGGAACCACAGCTCGTCCCACACTGGCTCCCAGTCATCCTCGAGCACCGCAGAGGCGATGGCGGTGCGCAGGTGGCGGGCGCCCCAGCCGGAGATGGCCAGCAGCTCCCGCGCCACCGCCCAGCGCAGCGCGCGGCCTTCCTTCAACAAGGACGCCTGTCCTCCGGAGGCCTCCATCCAGGCACCGAGGGCATCGAACAGCTGCCGGGCCTCTCCGGTCAGATCCCGGGCCTGCAGGGTGAGGAGCAGCTCGAGGCACTCGAAGAGCACGACCGCTGGAGCGGCCCCTCCGCTTCGGGCCAGCCGGAGCGCCCGCAGGGCGAGGGGCAGGGCGCCCAGGGGGCGATCCCGCAGGCGCAGGTGGCCCGCTACGAGCAGGTAGCCGTGGGGATCGGGCGGCTGGAAGAGGATCGCGCGCTGCTCGGGACCCAGGTAGGCGCCGAAGCGCCAGCACAAGCGCTGCACGAAGGCCTGGTCCTCGGGCTCGAGTGCCTCCCAGCTCTGCTCGCTTCCTGGCGGAGGTTCGGGTGGCGCCTCGGGGATCGGCCCCTCGGGCGCGGTGTCGCCGGGCTCGTCGTCCGGTTCGGGCTGCTGGAGCAACAGCTCGTAGGCCTGCCGCAGCCGAGCGAAGCCCTCGGGGTCCACCTCGGGCTTGCAGGTCTTGACCTTGCGCAGGTAGGCCCGCCGCAGGGCCTTGGGGTCCAGGCCGGGCTCGACGCCGAGCAGGGCGCGGGCTTCGTCAGGGCTCATCGCTGTCCACTCCACAGCGCTCACGATGGATCTCGCGGGCCAAGACCACCAACTCCTCTCCCGCATCGCGGGAGCGCAGGACCTGTCCGAGGCTGTAGGCCGCCGCCTCGCAGCGGTACTGGAGGCTGTTGCGGAGGGCGTACTGGACCTCGGTGCAGTCGGCCTCGGACCACTGACCGTCCACCGACAGGCAGTGGCGGAAGATCAGGCGGGTGGCCTCACCGGGCTCCGCTCGCAGGATGTAGCCAGCCTGCAGCCAGTGGTCGGGGGTCAAGGGGTTGGGCCACTCGAGCTTGACCGGATCGAAGCCACCCTCGGCCATCAGCTCGGCCTCGACCGCCCGCTGCATCCGGAGCTGCTCCCACACCTCCAGCGCGACCTCGCAGACAAAGGCCAACACGACCAAGACCAGGACGGCGATCAGGGCACGCCCCCACCGCAGAGGACGTCGCTGCCGCGGAGGGTGGCGGCCGCCCTCGGCCTCCATCGGATCCGGCCCCGCCGAGACCGGGAGGGCATCCAGGGGCTCCGCCAGGTCGGCCAGCCCCGGAGCATGGATCACCAGGGCAGCCCGCACTGCCACAGTGCCCTCGGGATCCGCCACCAGCCGCGAGGCCAGCTCGTCCCAGCCCCAGCTCCAGTCCCAGCGGGCCAGGGCCCCGGCCAGGTAGTGGCGCACTCCGGGATCGAAGTCGGCCGGCAGGGCCACCAGCTCACGCACCAAGGCCCACTGCACCACGCCGTAGCCGTCCAGCAGCCGCAGCTCGGCGCCAGTGCGCTCGAACCAGTCCGCGAGCGCTCGCTGGAGGGCGCTCGCCTCTGGCGAACCGCCGCCCTCCTCCAAGGCCAGGATCAGCTCCATCATCGAGGTGGGGAACCAGCGCGGGGTGGTGTTGTGCCTCGAGGAGCGCTCGAGGGCTGACCTCGCTCGCTCCACGACGCCCTCGGGGCCCTGGGTCATCAGAAAGTCGAAGCAGCCCTTCACCGCCTCCTGCAGAGCCACCACCTCGGCGGGATCGTCGGCCTGTTCCACTGGGGACGGGCCATCGCCCCGCTCGCCGGGACGGGCCGAGGGAACCAGCAGCTCGTAGGCCTGGCGCAGCCGCATGAAGGCCTCGGCGTCCCGCTCGGGATGGAAGCGCTTCAGGCTTCGCAGGTAGGCCCGCCGCAGGGCCTTGGGGTCCAGGCCGGGCACGACACCGAGCAGGGCGCGGGCTTCGTCCGGCGTCACCGCGCCTCCTCGGACCACTCCCAGCTGGGGCCACGCGTGCGGGTGTCCCGGAGGCCTCTGCAGGTCGTGTCCAGCGCGAGCCCGAGCGCGGTGATCACCACCAGGATGCCGATGAACACAGCCAGCACCTTCAAGCAGCCCAGGCTGTCCCCCGTCTGCCGATCGTAGGCCTCCTTCAGCTCGGGATCGGTCCACACCCGATCCGCGAGGTCGGGACTGGGGGGCGGAAGGGGGTAGGCGCCGCCCCCTCCGTCCACGATGTTGGCCAGGGGCTCCGCCAGATCACCGAGGTGAGGAGCCAGGCTGAACACCGTGCGGCCCGCCTCGATGACCAACGCAGGATCACGCAGGGCCAGCTCGGCCAGTTCGTCCCAGCCGCTCTCCCAGTCCCAGTCGAGGCAGGCCTGGGCGAGCTTGCGGCGCAGGGGTGGCAGCAGGTCGGTGGGGAGCTCGAGCAGCTCCAGCAGCAGGGACCAACGCACGGCCGGATAGCCCGCCAGCAGCCGCGCCATCGAGCCGCTGGCCAGCAGCCACTCGGCGAGGGCGTCGTGCACCCGGAACGCCTGGGTGAAGGCGCCGGCGCAGTGCAGCTCGAGGATCACCACCATCAGCTCCGAGGCCAGCTCGGGCTCGAACAAGCCCCGATGACGCGAGATGGCCAGCAGCGTGTGGGCCTGCTCCGCCGCCTCGTCAACGTCGCCGTCGGCCAGCGCCTCGTGGCACGAGACGATCCGGGCCGCGAGATCCGCCCGGTGCTGCTCGAGGGCTTCCGGGTCGAGGTGCGCACCCTGCGGCCGGCCGGGTTCACTCCCTCCGAAACCATCGAGACCGCACAGCAGCTCATAGGCCTCCCGCAGCTGCATGAAC
>CAZHIK010000571.1:0-6229 GCA_964532635.1 uncultured Enterobacterales bacterium | reverse complement strand
CTCGTCTATCCCCGCTTCCGTGAGCAGGGGCGGCAGCTGCTGCGCGACGTTGCCGAACAGCTGGACGAAGAAGAGGATTACGCCCGCGACGATCATGGCCACGAGGACACCCGCGGCGTGGTTCTTGAAGCGCTCCCAGGCGACAGAGAGCGCGGTGCCGATGTCCCATTGTTCGACGTACATCGAGATCCTCCGAGGAAAGCGGGGTCCGGACCGGGGCCCTGCAGGTGGCCCACTTACCACGCCCGACCCACCCGCGGTATTGCAGGGGCGTAGTAGGTTCATCGGGTCGGATCCGGATAGGAAGCCCACCCCGAGTGACGGAGCGCATCGATGAGCCCACACCCCCGCGGCCGCACCACCACCGACGGCAACCTCGAGCTGATCCAGAAGTCCGACCTGCCTGGGGCCGAGGCCGATCCCTTCGGGCTTGGCGGCGGTGAGCCCAGCGGGGCCGCCAGCGCCGATCGGGCCGGCGGCTCGGGCGGGGGCTACGGCGGCTCGGGTGGGGGCTACGGCGGGGGCTACGGCGGCGGCTACGCCCAGCTCGACCCCCTGGCCACCGTCTCCCTCATCTGCGGCGTGCTCGGCATTGTCATGATCTGCTGCTGCGGGCTCTTCACGCTGATCCTGGCCCCCCTGGCCATCCTGCTGGGCGTCGTCTCCATCGTGCGCATCCGCAGCAACCCCGACTCCCTCACCGGTCAGGGCATGGCCTGGGCCGGCATCGGCACAGGAGCCGCGGGCCTGGTGTTCTGGGGGCTGTACATGGTGTTCGTGGGTGGGGTGCAGATCCTGGACGCCATGTCGCGGATGTAGGCCCGGTCTTCTTCGAGATGCGCGACCACCACCGCACCCGCCTGCGCCTGTTGGCGGCCTGCCTGGCGCTGTCCGGGGCCGCGGCACTGTGCTGCGAGGTGGTCTGGATGCGCCGTCTGGCGCTGGCCACCGGCAGCACCGGCGTGGCTACCACACTCACCTTGTCGCTGTACATGGCGGGGCTGGGCTTGGGAGGGCTGTGGGGCGGGCGCCGGCCTTGGGCGCGGCCCCCGGCGGGCTACGGCCTGCTCGAGCTGGGCCTGGCCTGCTGGGCGTTGGCCTTTCCCCTGCTCCTGTCCCTGCTGCTGGGGCCGCTGAGCGCAGGGGGGCCGAGCTGGTTGCCCTGGCTGGCCTCGCTGCTGCTCCTGCCCCCCGGTTTCCTGGCCGGTGCCACGCTGCCCGCCATCGCAGCGGGGCTCGGGGATCGTCGGGATGTGGGCCTGCTGTACGCCGTGAACACCGCGGGTGCGGTGGTGGGTGTCCTGGCGGGCCCCCTGCTGCTGTTCCCCTGGCTGGGGCTGCGCGGGGCCGAGCTGTGCGCTGCTTCGGCCTCCCTCGCGGTGGGGCTGGCGGCGCTGGCTTTGTCCAGTCGGGTCCCCCTGCCCGCTGTCGCGCCCACCGCCACCGCCTCCGAGCCCGCGGCGCCTCGCGCAGCGCTGGTGGCCGCAGGGGTGGCCGGCTTCGTGGGCATGGCGCTCGAGGTGGTCTGGACCCGCCTCGCGGCCCTGCTGGTGGGATCGAGCGTCCACGCGATGGCGGCGGTGCTGGCCGTGTTCTTGGCTGCGGTGGCCCTGGGAGCCTGGCTGGGGCGGCGCTGGCCGGGGCGCGTGGCGGTGCGCGGAGGCCTGGTGCTGCTGGGCCTGCTGGCGCTTGCGGGCACTTGGACCTACGCGGCGCTGCCCCATGGGCTGGCCGCGGCCTGGGAGCTGTTGGGCCAGGGCTCGCTGCTCCCCGGGGGTGTGCTGCTGCTGGCCCTGGCCATGACCGGGGCTCCTGTCGCCAGCGGCGCTGTCTTCAGCGGAGCGGTGGTGTTGGCTGGGGGCGACAGCGCCGGAGCGGCCGGGCGGGTGCTGGCGGCCAACACCGCGGGCGGTGTGCTGGGCTCTGCGCTGGCCGGGCTGCTGCTGCTGCCTTGGCTGGGCATCCAGGGGGTCGTGGAGGCCAGCGCCCTGCTGGCCCTGGTGGTGGGTCTGGTGCTGCCCCTGGGTGGTGCCACCCTGCGCCGAGCCTGGCGACCGCGGCTGGCGCTGGCTGGACTCGGCCTGGCTGCCGTGCTGCTGGCTCCCCGCTGGGACGCCCCCATGTACGCAGTGGGCCTGTACCATCGCATCTCCGAGTTCGTGGACCTCTCCCCACGGGCCGTGGACGCCTTCGCCCACGAAGGCTGGCAGCTCCGTTTCTACGCCGACGGTCGCAGCGCCACGGTGGCCGTGGGCCAGAGCGAGCGCACTGGCAACATCTGGCTATCCATCAACGGCAAGGTCGACGCCTCCACCGGCACCGACATGGCCACCCAGGAGACCTCGGGCTGGCTGCCGGTGCGCATGGCCCAGGGTGTCGAGGGCCGCCCGGTGGAGCGCGCGGTGGTGGTGGGCCTGGCCAGTGGGGTCACCGCTGCGGAAGCGCTCGAGGCCGGCGCCACCGCCGTCACCGTCGTCGAGCTCGAGCCCGAGGTGGTGCACGCGGCCCGCTGGTTCGAGATCGTGAACCGGGGCCTGCTGGACGATCCCCGGGCCACCGTCATCACCGCCGACGCCCGGGCGTGGCTGGGGCGGGCGGGGCCCCGCTACCAGGTGATCATCTCGGAGCCATCCAACCCCTGGATCACGGGGGTGGCCAACCTGTTCACCCGCGAGTACTGGCAGCTGACCCGGGAGCGCCTCGAGCCTCAGGGTGTGTTCTGCCAGTGGGTGCAGCTGTACTCCCTGCCCCCCGAGGCCCTCCGCTCCCTGGTGGCCACCTTCCTCGAGGTCTACCCCCAGGCCTGGCTCTTCGAGACCATCCCGGGGGCCGACGCCCTGCTGGTGGCCGGCCCCCAGCTGCCTCCAGGCTTGGGCGTCGAGCCCCTGCTGGGCCCCGATCAGCTCCGCGCCTTCGCCACGGGCGCTCCGCTCAACACGGATGACCACCCCTGGGTGGAGCTCGAGGCCCCCCGCTGGCTCCACCGCCCCACCGCCGCCATGAACCGAGAACTCTTGCTCGATGCGGCCCATCCCAACGTGGGGGCGGGGTTGACCCCCGCCCGCTAGCGCAGCTGCAGCACCAGGCTGCGCACGCTCGCGGCGAAGCTGCGGGCGCCGCGCAGGCCGCTGTGCATCGAGTCGCCGCTGGTGCGCACGGGCATGAACACCGGGACCTCGCTCACTCGCAGGCCGTGGCGCAGGGCGAAGACTCGCACGTTGGCGTCGGCGGCCCCCCCTGGCAGGGGGAAGCTGCGGGCGAACAGCTCGAGGCTGGACTGGCTCAGCGCCCAGTAGCCGCTCATCACGTCTTGCAGGTTCGCCCCCGTGGCGGCCTTCACCGCGGCGGCCAGCAGCGCGTTGCCCGCCCTGCGGGCGAGGGTACCGGGGCTACCCGACCCCTGTCGGCTCCCGGTGACCAGGTCGGCGTGCTCGAGGGCTGCCAGCAGGCCGGGCGCTGCCGCTGGTGGGTGTTGACCGTCGGCGTCCATCTGCACGACCCGGGTCACTCCCTGGGCCAGGCAGTAGCGGTAGCCGGCCACCAGGGTGACGGTGTAGCCCCGACCGGGCTGGCTCACGACATCAGCCCCCAGGCTGCGCGCCAGCTCGGGGGTCGAGTCGGTGCAGCCGTTCTCCACCACGATCACCGGCGCCCCCGGGAGCGCCCGGGCGATGCCCTCCAGGGTGCGGGGGAGGTGCTCGGCCTCGTTGAAGGCCGGGATGACCACTGCCAGCGACATGTCTGGAGCATAGTCCACGCCGTCCCCTGGGGCATCGGCGTGGGAGGGCCTGCTTCCTGCCCTGTGGACCGAAGAGGCCTCCCTGACGGGTTGACAGCGGCGTTCTGGGATACCATGATGACTCGGAAGTGCCGTGTCGCTCACGGCTCGATCACCCCTTGGAGTACAACATGAACTGGCGTCCCTCGCCGCGCCCCCGGCCGCTGCCCAAGCGCCCCCGCTAGCGCCTCTTCCATTCCTTTCTCGGCTCGCCCGCCCCCGCCAGGGGTGCGGGCTTGCGTGCTTAGGTCGCTGGTCACCCCGAGGCTTGCGGTGCTACCCTCCAGGCGTCCCCTGTCGATGAGGTCGGCTTGCGCGCCACCGTGATCGCCATCTCGCTGCTGCTCCTGGCCGGCTGCCCCCTCGAGCCTCGAGTGGTGGACCTGCGTCCGGACACAGGCCACCCCCACACCGACGACAGCCAGAGTGCGCCCGAGATCAGCTCGAGCACCAGCAGCGTTGACTTCGGCGCCGTGGCGGTGGGCGAGCACCACGAAAAGACCCTCGAGATCACCAACACGGGCGACGCCACCTTGAGCATCGAGCAGGTGCAGATCCTCGAGCCCGACTCCTCCTTCTCCTTCGAGCAGCTCGAGCTGGCCTGGATCGAGGTCGACGACAGCGCTTCCCTCGTGATGGCGTTCGAGCCCGCCGCCCACGGCTTCGTCAACGCCACCCTGAGCATCCACAGCGACGATCCCTCTCAGCCCACCCTCACCGTGGACCTCAACGGCCTGGGCGTCGCCCCCGAGCTGCAGGTGGAGCCCAGCGAGGTACTGCTGGGCCGCACCTGGATCGGCTGCAGCGCCGATCAGAGGCTGGTGCTCTACAACGCCGGCAACGAAGGCCTGCTCATCGAGACTGTGAACCTCGAGAGCCCCGGTGAGGAGCTGCAGCTCGAGCTGGCCGAGCTGGCAAACGGCCCGTTGCCCTGGTCCTTGGGGGCCGAGAGCACCCTCGAGCTGGGGACGGTGGCCCATGTTCCCGAGGACGAGGGTGAGGATCTGGCCTTCATCATCGTTGGCGCAGGCGACGACCGCGTGGGCGAGATCCGGATCGACGTCAGCGGGGAAGGCGCCGCATTCGCCAACGCCTCCGACGCCTTCACCGTGCCCACGGGGGTGGTGGATGTGGTCTTGGCGGTGGACCGGAGCGAGTCCATGGACCACTACCTGCCCGACGTGGTGGCGGCCCTGCCCGCGCTGGCCACAGGGTTGGCCCATCGCAGCCTGGATCTGCAGCTGGCCGCCGTGGTCGAGGACGACGGCTGCGTCAACGGCGAGTCCCCCTGGATCGACCAACAGGACTCGGTGAGCGAGATCGAGGACGCCCTGGCCGACATGATCACGGCCCACGGCGGCGGGAGCCTGTCCGAGCGGGCCTTCGATCTGCTGCAGGCTGCGCTCGGCGAGACCAACACCAGCGCGGGTGGCTGCAACGAGGGGCTGCTCCGCGACGGCGCTGCGCTGCACCTGGTCGGCATCTCCGACGAGAACGAGCAGTCGGGGGTGTCCTGGAGCGATCAGGTCACCGCCTTGCAGGCCTTGGCGAGGGAACCGGGCCTCGTGGTGTTCCACGGGGTGGGTGGTGACGACGCGGGCTGCGGCGATGCGCCCTTCATCGGCTTCGAGGACGCGGTGGACTTCACCGGGGGCAGCATGGTGTCACTGTGCAGCGAGACCCTTGGCTCCGACCTGGACGGCATGGCCGGGACCATGTCCGGGGTGGTGGGCGAGCCGGACGGCGCGGGCCCCTACAGCCTGAGCCAGCAGCCTGTCTCCGCCTCCATCACCGTACGGATCGACGAGGTCGCGCTCACCGAAGGCTGGACCTACGACGTGGACAACAACAGCGTGAGCTTCGACGCCGTCCATGCCCCCAGCCCCGGGGCCGCGGTGGAGATCGGCTACGCCGTGCGGCCCGACGACTGCTCGCAGTGATCGTCGCTTTCTGCGCGATGGTGTTTTTCCTCTGCCCCCTGTAAGCTGGCGGCCGCTGCGCCGTTCGAGGGTCGCAACACGGAGGTCACCATGCGCTATCTGCTCGCTCTTCTCGCCTGCACTGGGCTCGAAGGTCTCGACGACACCACTATCCCGGCGCCGCCGGGCGACGACAACAAGGCCGTGGAGGTCCAGGCCGTGGACGACGGACCGGTGCACATCATGCGCCTGGCCTCACCCGCCCCGGCGTCCACCGCAGCCTACTTCCGCCCGGCGCCTCCCGAGGTGGACGTGCCCTCGGGCGAAGCCATCGTGCGCAGCTGCTACGGCGGCCGCGGCGAGGCTCGCCGCACCCGCTCCAGCGCCTCCGGCGGCGCTACCGCCAGCCCTTCTGCGGCCTCCGGGCCCATGCCGGCAGCCCCGCCCGCCGCCAAGCCCGCGGCGTCGCAGCGCAAGGCCGAGGCCGAGAGATCGGTCCGGGAGCAGGGCCTGCTGCAGATGATCGGCACCC
>CAZHIK010000570.1:0-6237 GCA_964532635.1 uncultured Enterobacterales bacterium | reverse complement strand
CGCCGCTGCGGTGATCACACTGGCGCTGGTGCTCCCGGCCGAGCTGCAGACCGAACCCACCATATTACTGCTTGGCCGCTTCGTGCCCGGTGGTTCGTGGTTCGAGGCCGCGGCACTCGCGGCCTACGCCGCTTTCGTGGCCCACAAGCTGCGCGATCCGGCGATCCACGCCCGCTGGCGGCCCAGGCTGTGGCGGCTGTTCTCAGTCGTGTTCTTCGGTCAGCTCGCCCTGGGGCTGTTGGGGGCCGAGCGCTTCCTGATGAGCGGGTCGCTGCACCCCCCGGTCCCGGCGGTGATCCTGGCGGGTCCCCTCTACCGGGGCGGCGGGCTGTTCATGGTGGGCCTGCTGGTGGGGACCATCATCCTGGTGGGTCCAGCCTGGTGCAGCCATCTCTGCTACATCGGCTCCTGGGACGACATGGCCGCGCGCTCCCGTCGCCGCCCGGGTACGCTGCCACGTTGGCGCCACGCCGCTCGAGCTGCCATCCTGGCGCTGGTGGTCGCGACGGCCCTCGCGCTCCGTGCCCTGGAGGTCTCCCCGCTCGGCGCCGCGCTGGTGGCGCTGGGCTTCGGCGCGCTCGGCGTGCTCGTCATGCTCACAGTCTCCCGCCAGCTGGGGGTCATGGCGCACTGCCTGGTCTTCTGCCCCGTGGGCCTGGTGGTGAACCTGCTCGGTCGCTTGCACCCGCTCCGACTGCGCATCAGCCCGGCCTGCACCGCCTGCGGGGCCTGCACCAACGCCTGCCGCTACCAGGCCCTTGAGCGCACACACATCGCGGCGCGCCGCCCGGGCTTCACCTGCTCCCTCTGTGCCGAGTGCCTGCCACGCTGTCGGCACGGAGCCCTGGAACTCCGGCTCCCGGGGCTGTCAGCCAGTGCCTCACGGTCCGTGTTCATCGCCTTGATCGCGGCCCTGCACGCCGCGTTCCTGGGGTTGGGGCGGATCTGACCTGCTCGCGGCGCGGACTCCTTGTAAGCGCCCTCACCACCCCGAAGCCGTTCTCCCCGGGCGCTTGATTGCAATCAAGGCCGACTCCGGAGCACTGGGTACCTTGCTGGGCGTACGGACCCACCCAGGAGGTCTCCATGTCCCGGCCCAGCTTCGACGCCAGCAGCTCCCTGTACGAGATCACCGAGGCCTGCCCGCCGGCCATCCAGCTCCTGGCCGACCGGGGCTTCCCCCAGCTCCGTGACGAGCAGAAGCGCGCCCAGCAGGGCCGGATGCTGAGCCTCGGGGCCGCGGCCAAGCTCAAGGGCCTGTCGGTGGCGAAGCTGCTCGAGGAGATCGGCGCCCTGATGGACGATCAGCAGCTCGACGTGACCCTCGAGGAGAGCGAGGGCCTGCGCCTGCTGCCCGAGGGCGACCTGCGCATCAGCGGGCTGCTGCCCTGCCCGGTGCGCCTGCCCCTGCTGGAGCTGGTGCGCGAGCGGGTGCAGCGCTTCGAGAGCCTGCGAGGCCGCACCGTGGGCTGGAGCCTGGCCGCAGCCTCGGTGGGGGCCGACGGGCTCAACGGCCAGATCGCGGCGGTGGAGCGCGAGGAGGACCTGCCGGAGATCTTCATCTCGGCGGGCTTCGAGAGCTTCTTCGATCAGCGCAACCTGGCGCGCTTCGCTGACCGGGACGTCTTCGTGGACATCGCCCCATCCGGGGTCAACGCGGCCTTCGAGGGCCTCGAGCTGCGGGACCCCCGGGGCCAGTTCACCATGCTGGGCGTGGTGCCCGCCGTGTTCCTGCTCAACGGGGAGTCCCTTGGCGACGACCCGGCCCCCCGGAGCTGGGAGGAGCTGCTCGAGCCCCGCTACGCCGGTCGCATCGCGCTGCCGGTGGGGGACTTCGACCTGTTCAACGGCATCCTGTTGGACATCCACCGCCGTTTCGGCGAGGCGGGGGTGAGGGCCCTGGGCCACAACATGCAGCGCTCCCTGCACCCCTCCCAGACCGTGGGCCGCTTCGCGGGCCGCACCGAGATGCCCGCCGTCTCCATCATCCCCTGGTTCTTCGGCCGCATGACCCTGGGCAGCAAGATCATCCGGGCGGCCTTCCCCGAGGACGGCGCCATCGTCAGCCCCATCTTCATGCTGGTGCGGCGGGCCACCCTCGATCGCTCCCGGGAGCTGGCCGAGCTGTTCCTCAGCCGCGAGGCCGGCGAGATCTTCTCCCACAAGGGCCGCTTCCCGGCGCTCGATCCCGCGGTGGACAACCAGATCCCCGAGGGCGGCGGCTTCTCCTGGCTGGGCTGGGATCACATCGCCGAGCACGACATCGGCGCCCTCATTCCCCAGCTCAACGGCGTCTTCGCGGACGCCCACGGAGGTGAGCTGTGAGGTTCGTGACCGTCAGCGGCCCGCCATCCACCGGCAAGACCTCGGTGCTGCTGGGCGCCATCGACGAGCTGCAGCGCCAGGGATTGAGGGTCGGCGTGGTCAAGTTCGACTGCCTGAGCACCGCCGACGACAAGGTCTACGAGGCCCGGGGCGTGCCCGTGCGCAAGGGCCTGAGCGGCGCGCTTTGCCCCGACCACTACTTCGTCAGCAACATCGAGCAGGTGGTGGCCTGGGGCGTGGAGCAGGGGCTCGACATGCTGCTCTCCGAGAGCGCCGGGCTGTGCAACCGCTGCTCACCCCACATCCGCGGGGTGCAGGCGGTCTGTGTGATCGACAACCTGAGCGGCGTGGACACCCCCCGCAAGATCGGGCCGATGCTCAAGAGCGCCGACCTGGTGGTGATCACCAAGGGCGACATCGTCTCCCAGGCCGAGCGCGAGGTCTTCGCGCGGGCGGTCTCCATCGTCAACCCCAAGGCCCTGGTGCTGCACGTCAACGGGCTGACGGGCCAGGGCGCCAGCGAGCTGGCCTCGGTCTTCCTCGAGGCCGACGAGCTGACCAGCATCGAGGGCTACAAGCTGCGCTTCTCCATGCCCGCGGCCTCCTGCTCCTACTGCCTGGGGGAGACCCGCATCGGCGAGCAGTTCCAGCAGGGCAACGTGCGCAAGATGCGGCTGGAGGACTGAACCATGGCCCCCGTGACCATCGATCCCGCCGAGCGCATCGACGCGCTGACCGACCGCTGGCCCTTCGTCTCGGCCTTCTTCGCCGAGCGTGAGCTGGACTTCGGCGACGAGCTGGACTGGACCCTGTCCCGCTGCCTCGAGGCCCACCGTCGCCAGCACCCCGAGCTCGATGCGGACTGGGAGCAGCGCTTCCTGGAGAATCTCGAAGCCTTCGTGGTCGAGATGCTGGCCTTCGTCTCCGGCGACGAGGAGCCGCCACTGCGCTCCGTGACCGTGCTGGGTGGCCACGACAAGGACGGCGCCCCCGAGCCCCTGGGCTCCTTCACGCTGCGGGCCGGCGACGTGGTCTGCCTGGTGGGCCCCACCGGATCCGGCAAGAGTCGTCTGCTGGCGGACATCGAGTGGGTGGCCCAGGGCGACACCCCCACGGGACGTCGAGTGCTGCTGGACGGGGAGAAGCCCGACCGCAAGTGGCGCTTCTCCACCGAGCACAAGCTGGTAGCGCAGCTGTCGCAGAACATGAACTTCGTGATGGATCTGAGCGTGCGGGCCTTCCTCGAGCTGCACGCCCAGAGCCGCGGTGGCCAGGAGGGCGACATCGTGGAGCGAATCCACGCCAAGGCCAACGAGCTGGCCGGCGAGCCCTTCGAGCTGGACCAGCCCATCACCTCCTTGAGCGGCGGCCAGTCCCGGGCCCTGATGATCGCCGACACCGCCCTGCTGTCCCGCTCGCCCATCGTGCTCATCGACGAGATCGAGAACGCGGGCATCGACCGCAAGAAGGCCCTGGAGCTGCTGATCGCCGAGGACAAGATGGTGCTCATGGCCACCCACGACCCCCTCCTCGCCCTGTACGGCGACCGGCGGGTGGTGCTGCGCAACGGCGCCATGTCCGCCGAGATCCTCCCCACCCCGGCCGAGCTGGCCAACATCGACGAGCTGCGCGCCATCGATGAGCGCATGATGCGCCTGCGCGACCGCCTGCGCCACGGCGAGCTGCTCGAGACCCTCTGACCCACCCAGGAGAACACCATGCACGACGGATGCAGCGGCACCTTCAGCGACGGCGAGCAGGTCGTCAACAAGCTCCGCATGATGGGCTTCAGCCCCGGCATGCTCCCAGCCCCCTTCGAGCTGGACTGCCAGGGCTGCGGCGAGCCCATGCTCATGACCACCTACGAGTTCGCCTGTCCCCTGTGCGGCGCGGTGCACGGGGTCACGCCCTGCCACGCCTTCGACCCGTCCAACGTGCGCTGCGCGGGCGTGGGGTTCTGAACTTCGGGTGGCTTGATTCGAATCAAGTGCCGTAATCAGGAACCAGGATACCTTATTCGAGAAGCAAGGGAGCCACAGGCTCCGCCATGATTCCAGCCAACCAGGAGAGACCCACCATGTCCATGTTCTGCTTCCAGTGCCAGGAGACCACCCGCAACACCGGCTGCACCGTGCGCGGGGTCTGCGGCAAGGACGAGCCCACCGCCCAGATGCAGGATCTGTTGATCCATGTGCTCAAGGGCGTCGGCCTGCACGCCCAGGCCGCGAAGGCCGCCGGGGCCGAGGTCCCCATGAGCGTCGGCCGCTTCGTGGCCGAGGCCCTGTTCACCACCATCACCAACGTGGACTTCGATCCCGATCACGTCTCCGAGGTCGTGGGCCAGGCCCTCGACGTCCGCGCCGAGGTCGCCGCCCTGTACGAGGGTGAGGGTCCGCAGCAGGACGCCGCCACCTGGGCCGCCGACGCCCTGGCTTTCAGCGCCAAGGCCCCCAGCGTGGGCGTGCTGGCCACCGAGAACGAGGACGTCCGCTCCCTGCGTGAGCTGCTGATCTACGGGCTCAAGGGCATCGCCGCCTACGCCGACCACGCCCGGGTGCTTGGCCACGAGGACCCCGCCATCTACGCTTTCATGTTCGAGGCCCTGGCCTCCACCGCCGAGGACCACAGCGTGGACGAGATGGTCGGCCTGGTCCTGAAGGCTGGCGAGCTGGCCGTGACCACCATGGCCCTGCTGGACGGCGCCAACACCGCGGCCTACGGCCAGCCCGAGCTGAGCACCGTGAAGCTGGGCGTGGGCAACCGCCCCGGCATCCTCATCTCCGGCCACGACCTCAAGGACCTCGAAGAGCTGCTCGAGCAGAGCAAGGACGCGGGCGTGGACGTCTACACGCACGGCGAGATGCTGCCGGCCCACTACTATCCCTTTTTCAAGAAGTACGATCACCTGGTGGGCAACTACGGTGGCGCCTGGTGGGCCCAGCAGAAGGAGTTCGCCAGCTTCAACGGCGCCATCCTGCTCACCACCAACTGCCTCACGCCGGTCAAGGATGCCTATCGGGACCGCATCTTCACCACTGGTCGCGTGAGCTACCCGGGCGTGACCCACATCGCTGACCGCACCGAGGGCGGCGCCAAGGACTTCTCGGCCCTGGTCGAGCGCGCCAAGGCCTGCTCGGCCCCCACCGAGCTCGAGAGCGGCGAGATCGTGGGCGGCTTCGCCCACCAGCAGGTGTTGGCCCTGGCCGACAAGGTGGTCGAGGCGGTCAACAGCGGCGCCATCAGCCGCTTCGTGGTCATGGCGGGCTGCGACGGCCGCCAGAAGGGCCGCGCCTACTTCACCGAGGTGGCCGAGAGCCTGCCCGACGACACCGTCATCCTCACCGCCGGCTGCGCCAAGTACCGCTACAACAAGCTCGACCTGGGCGACATCGGCGGCATCCCGCGCGTGCTCGACGCGGGGCAGTGCAACGACTCGTACTCGCTGGCCTACATCGCCCTGCAGCTCAAGGAAGCGTTTGGGCTGGACGACATCAACGACCTGCCCATCTCGTACGACATTGGGTGGTACGAGCAGAAAGCCGTGACCGTCCTGCTGGCCCTGCTGCACCTGGGCGTCAAGGGCATCCGCTTGGGCCCGACCCTGCCCGCTTTCCTCTCCCCCAACGTGGCCAAGGTCCTGGTGGACAACTTCGACATCAAGCCCATCGGTGACGTCCAGAGCGACATCGAGGCCATGATGGCCGGCCAGTAGCCGACCACCATCCCGAACCGACACGGCGCTCCCGGGCTCGCTCCCGGGGGCGCCGTCGCTCGTTTGGGCTGCGGATCAGTCCCGTGGGATGCAGCTCAGGCGGGCATAGCAGGCCATGAAGAGCACCTGCCCGTTCCCGCGCTCGAAGACCTCCCCGAGGAGGGCCGCCAGGTCGATCTCGTTCCCCAGCGCATCCCGTA
>CAZHIK010000569.1:0-6240 GCA_964532635.1 uncultured Enterobacterales bacterium | reverse complement strand
CCTGGCCGTCTCGACTGGGCCCCGCCAGGACGGCTTGGTGGCCGTCGACCCCTGTCCGGACACGGCGGTGGTGGTCGGCTCCCTCTCCGGCCTCGATCTCGAGCGCAGCGTGTTCGCTGTGGAGCGTGGCTCATGAGCCTCACCCGCGCCGTCCTCCGAAACCAGCACGCTGTCTGGGCGGGCATCATCGCCGCGTTCATCTTCGGCGTCGTGGGCTACCTCCAGCTCCCGGTGCGGCTGTTCCCCGACACCGCGCCCCCCCTGGTCAACGTGGTGACGCCGTGGCCCGGCGCCTCGGCCGCTGACGTAGAGCGTGACCTCAGCCGTGTGCTCGAGGAGGAGTTCGCCTCTCTCGAGGGCGTCGCGATCCTGTCGGCGACTTCCCAGGACAACCTCAGCATGGTGAGCGTCGAGTTTCAGTACGACGTGAGCTCGGACCTGGCGGCCGTGGACGTGCAGAACGTCATCGCCCGCATCGGGCAGGAGCTTCCCCCTGGAGCCCAGCAGCCCCGCGTGATGACCTTCAGCACCTCGGACCGTCCGGTCTACACGGTGGGTATCGTCGCCGATGACATGGTCCGTGCGCGTCGACTCGCGGAGGACGAGCTCGGTCCCTGGCTGCAGCGCGTGGAGGGGGTCGCCGCGGTGGACGTGTTCGGAGGCTATGTCCCGGGCGTCCTGGTGGAGGTCGATCCCCACGCTGCCGAGGCTCACCGCCTCCCGCTCCCTGCCGTCGCCCAGGCCATCACCACCACCAACACCTCCCTCCCGGCCGGACGCCTCCGGGCGGACGAGCTCGAGACCATGCTTCGGGTGGATCAGCGCGCCGCCCGCGTCGAGTCGCTGGAGGATCTGAGCCTCGCTGTACCCGGGGGTGCGCAGCTGCACCTGGACGCCCTCGCCAAGATCACGCGCGGGTCCCTGGACGACGACGCGGTCTTCGGCATCGACGGTCAGCGCGCCATCGCGCTGCAGGTCTTCGCCAGCGAGGACGCCAACACCGTCGAGGTGGTCGGAAAGGTCCGAGGCGAGATCGAGCAGGCCGCGCAGGCCTTCCCCGAGCTGATCTTCGTCCCGGGCGAGGAAAGCGCCAGCTTCACCGAGCAGTCCGTCTCGAACCTGCTCGGGAACGTGGGCCAGGCCCTGGTCCTCGCCTCCATCATCCTCTTCCTGTTCCTGGGGCGCGTGCGCTCCTCCATGGTCACCATCCTCTCCATGCCCCTCTCCTACGGGATCACCTTCGGCGTGATGAACGCGCTGGACATGGAGCTGAACATGGTCACGCTCTCCGCCGTGATCCTGGCCGTGGGCATGGTGGTGGACGCCACCGTGGTGGTGCTCGAGAACATCATCCGCCTGCGAGAGGAGGAGGGCCTGTCCCCCCTCGAGGCCGCCGTCCAGGGCACCGACGAGGTGATCCTGCCGGTGCTGGCGGGGGCCGCCACGACGATGATCGTGCTGCTGCCGCTGCTGGGCCTGCACGGCTTCGTGGGCAAGACCTTCGGCCCCCTCGCGGCCACCCTGCTCATCGCCTTCTCGTCCTCGGTGCTCGTGGCCCTGATCGCGGTGCCGGTGTTGAGCCGCTACACCCGTGACGGTGGCCGGCTGGACCGGGTCGCCACCCGGATCGCCGCCCCCTTCCAGCGCGCCACCGACGCCCTGCGGCGCGGCTATCTGCGGCTGCTCGACCTGGGGTTGCGCCGACCAGGGCTCATCCTCCTCGCTGCCGTGGCCTCGTTCCTGCTGGGCATGGTCGGGCTCCGCACCGGGGGCATGGAGATGCTGCCGAGGATGGACAGCGGCGCCTTCTCGATCTCCCTCGAGACCCCCTCGGGCAGCTCCCTGGCCTACACCGCCGAGGTGGTAGCCGAGGTGGAGGAGCTGCTCCTCGAGCAGCCCGAGGTCACCCTGGTCCAGGCTCAGGCCGGCTACGAGCCGGGGATGCTCTACACCGGCGGCGCCGGAGTGATGGGGCCCACCCAGGGCTACCTGAGCGTCACCTTGACCCCCAGGACCGAACGCGACACCACCATCTGGCAGATCGAGGATCGTGTCCGCGCTGATCTCGCGCGCGTCCCAGGCATCCGCAGCGCGGTGGTCAAGGAGGTGGGGAACACCGCCAAGGCCACCACCGCAGCCCCGCTCATCGCGCGCCTGTCGGGCCCCGATCCCCTGGTGCTGGACCGGCTGGGCGACGAGGTCCGTGGCCGCTTGAGCGAGGTCGAAGGCGTGGTGGCGCCCACCCGCGCGTGGCGCCGTGACATGGAGCGGGTGACCCTCCGCATCGACGAGCAGCGGGCGCTCTCCCTGGGACAGGGCGTGACCTCGGTGGCGCTGGCCCTGGCGACAGGTGCCGAGGGCATCCCCGCGGGCAGCTACGATCCGGGGGACAGCTCGCCCGAGCCCATCCTCGTGCGCTACCAGCGCAGCCAGGCACCGGAGCTCGACGAGCTGCTGTCGTGGCCGCTGTTCGTGGGCGCCAGCGGCCAGATCCTCCCGCTACGGAGCGTCGCCCAGGCCGAACGGAGCACCGAGCAGGGCCTGTTCACCAGCCGCAACCTCTCACCCACCCTGGATGTGCTGGCCGGAATCGGCGGGCGCCCATTGAACTTCGTCGTGGCCGATGCCGAGGCCGCCATCACCGAGCAGACCGTCCCGGAGGGCTACAGCCTGGCCATCGCCGGGGAGAACAACGACCTGAAGGACGCCCGCGGTCAGATCCTGGGCGCCCTCGGGGTCAGCGTCGTGGCCGTCTACCTGCTCCTCGCGGCCCAGTTCCGCTCCTTCGTCCACCCCGTCACGGTGATGATGGCGGTGCCCTTGAGCATCGCGGGCGTGTCCGCCGCGCTCTTCATCGCCGGCAAGCCCGTGTCCATGCCCGTGATGGTGGGACTGGTGCTGCTGGTGGGCACCGTGGTGAACAACTCCATCATCCTCGTGGACATCATCCGGCAACGCCGTGGAGAGGGCGTGGAGCGGCTCGAGGCCATCCGGGAGGGCGTGTCCACCCGCTTCCGCCCCATCCTGATGACCTCGCTGTCCACCGTGGTGGGCATGGTGCCGCTGGCGATGGAGTGGGCCCTGGGTGCCGAGCGCTTCTCGCCCCTGGCCATCGCTGTCATCGGCGGGCTCCTGGCCTCCACGCTGCTGACCCTGGTGGTGATCCCGGTCCTGTACGAGCTGTCCGAGCGCCTGCTCGGGCGAAGCTCGCAGCCCTCCGCGGTGGGGTCCGTGGCGCTGTTGTTCCTTGTGATGAGTCTGCTCGCCAGCGCCCCAGCCCAGGCCGAAGCTCTGACGCTGGGCGACGCTTGGGATCTCGTCGCGGCGACCCACCCTGCCATGGACGCCGCCCAGGCGCAGCTCGAGTCGGCCGAGGCCAGCGCCGCGGCGGCCACCGCCCGCATGCTCCCCGAGGTCCAACTCACCACCCGCTACTCCCATCTAAGCTACGTGGAGCCAGCGCAGATCGAGCTCCCCTTCGATCTCCCCACGGGGGAGAGCATCGACCCCATCCAGCTGGGTGAGGCCGTGCAGGATCAGTACTCCCTCAGGGCCGCGGCCCAGCAACCCCTGTTCGCGGGTGGTGCGCTGCTCAACGCGAAGAGGGCCGCAGCGGCTGGCGCTGACCGCGCGCGCGCGGAGCAGGACGTCACCGCCTCTTCGCTGTGGTCCACCCTGGTGGAGTCCTGGTACGGCTTGGCCGCTGCGCGGGAGCTGGAGGAGATCCAGGTCGAGCTGCTCGCTGCCTCCGTGGCCCAGGAGCAGCGGCTGGAGCGCCTGGTCGAGGAGGAGCGAGCCACCGAGCTGCAGCTGGCGTCGGTGGCCTTGAAGCGTGCCGAAGCGCAGCAGGCCTTGGCTGACGCGCAGAACACCACCAGCCTCGCGGAACACCGCCTGGTGACGCTCCTGGGGCAGCGGGTCACCCCTACCGAATGTGATCTCGAGGCGGTCGCCCGAGCGTTCAGCCCCCACCTGGGCACAGGCGGGAATAACAACGCCGAGCTCGCGGCCGCCGACGCTGCCGTGCGGGCCGCCGAGGCGCTGGCCCGGGCGAAGGCCGGCGCCCTGTCACCCAGCCTCGCGCTCGCGGCGGGCTACCAGTACGAGAACCCCAACACCCGCTACTTCCCCGTCGAGGATGCATGGCACGACTCCTGGGATGCCTCGGTGGTGCTCTCCTGGAGGCTCGACGCCGGGCTGCGCCTCAACGAGGCCATGGCCGCGCGCGCGGACGCCGCGGCGGCCCGCGCTGGGCTGGAGGCGATGCGGGACGAGACACGCCTGAAGCAGGACCAGGCCGCGCTGGAGATACAGCAGTGGGCCACGCAGCTCTCGCTGGCCGAGGAGCGGGTGCGCCTGGCCGAGCGGGCCGTCCAGGCCGCGGAGACGGCGCTCGACGCGGGCAGGCTCACCGCTGCGGACTACCTCGAGCGGAGGGCAGATCTGGCCCAGGCGCGAGCCGTCCAACAGCGCGTGGCCCTGGCGACCATCATGGCGTACGAGCGGCAGAGGGTGCTCGCGGGGAGCTTTGGGCCGGAGTGAATCAGCCTGGCTCTGCCCTCTCGGCCGGCCGGAATTGCGATGTCAGTCCCTGCCTGATCCTCGGCCTCCGCACCGCCCCCACCTCCACCACCACCCGATACCTCCCCCATGACCCCGAAGGCGGGCCGTACGGGGCCTGGTAGGCCTGCGGGGCTTCGCTCACTGCTCGATCGTGCACTTGGGGGCGGCTGCTCGCGCCCGCTCCTCGAAGCTCCGGATGTGACGCACCACATCCTGCTGCTCGGCGGTGAAGGCTTGGAGTTCTTCCATGGTGTAGCCGCCCTCGGCAGCCTCACCGGAGGCGCGCAGCGCGCTGCGGTATACCCAGCGCTGCCCCTCCAGCTCCTCGAGGACCTCGAGCAGGTCGTAGCAGTCCGAGGGCAGCATCCCGAGCAGTTCCTGGATGTGGTCTATCCTCTGCCCGATCTCATCGACCTTCTCGAGCCCGCCAGCGGTGATCGAGTGGAACCAGTGGACCTCTTCGATGAAGGCATCGGGGTCGGAGCCGGCCAGGTTCACGATGCGGTTCTGGTCCGCGAAGATGTCGATCAGGATCACCATGCGCGAGAGGATCTCGACCAGGTCACCGTTGATGATCTCCACGTAGTCGGGCTCGGGTTCCAGGATGGCTTCGACCACCTCGGGCTCGGGCTCCCTGGCGGCCGCCTCGGCGCGAGCCAGCGCGGCGGCCTCTGACTCGGCCTGGGCTCTGGCGGCCTCGAGCCCCTGCCAGTCACCGATGCTGTCCACTTCCTTGCCCTCGCGGCGATACCACCCGTCCGCAGGCGCGCCAGCCACGAAGCGGCCGTCGAAGTCACAGCCATCGTTGAACCCATAGACACCCTCGCCATCTTCGCAGTCGCCCTCGCGGCAGCCCGGCGGCTCGAAGACGCCGGCCAGGGTGCGCTCGGGGTCCGGCTCCCCGAAGTCGCCCCGCATGGAGATGTCGTACCAACGATCGGCGCCGACATCCCGCTCCCGCTGGTGGGTCGTGGGGACGACCCACACCGGCCCACGGTAGCCCGGACCGCAGTGCCCGCTGAGCTCCAGACCCGCCAGGGCTCGCTCCTCCCAGCCCTCCTGCCAGTCCAGCTGGATGGTCTGGATCTGCTCCCTCACGTGAACGCGCATCCCGTGCCCGTACACCTCGCCATGGGCCTCGTCGTACTCGAAGCCGTAGTTGGACACCAGATCGAAGTACTCACGGACGGTCAGCCCTCCCACCCCGAAGAGCAGGTGGACGTAGGCAGCGTCCTCGAACGCCATGGCCACCGGCGCCCACCTGGACTGCTCCAGCGCCGGCGCGGGGGGGTAGTCGAAGCGCTCACAACGCTCGATGCCGCCGGCGGAGGGGGAGACGTGCTCGAACAGGACGCTGACGAGCCTGGAGGGCTCGCCTTCGCTCCAGGAAGCCGTGAAGGCCGTGCCGTGATCCGGGACGACTCCATAGACGTGCCGCTTGCGGTCGAAGGGCGTCCAGTAGTCGATCTCCACGTCCCACACCGACTCCTTCTTGTTGGGCTGCTCCTGCTTGCGCCAGGTCCGGCGGGTCTCATCGAAGCCAGGCTCGATCCCGGCCAGGCCCAGCAGCTCTCCGATGTAGGGCTGTGCAGCCTGCAGGTCACGGATGTGGAGCTGGAGCCCACCATGGAATTGACCCGGCCAGGACATGGTGAAACCAGGCAGCTCGTACACCAT
>CAZHIK010000568.1:0-6253 GCA_964532635.1 uncultured Enterobacterales bacterium | reverse complement strand
ACACTCCTCGTCCTTGCCGCCCTGGCGTTCCCCCTGATCGCCATTGCCCAGACCAACGTCATCGATCTGACGGGAGAAGCGCCGGAGAAGATCATCGGCGAGCGGCCCACGCCGCAGGTCTCGGTGATCATCACTCGCAAGAACCTGGATGCCGCCTACGACCTCGAGCTGCGCGAGAGCTTCCTGCCCAAGATCGTGGGCTCTGTGGAGAAGGGTCCGTTCTAGGTGGAACGGAGACGCTCCACCCTGGCCTCCCGGCCACGAACACCATAGTCGGGGCCTCCGCCACGGAGGTCATCATGGGTCTTCGCTCCGCGCTGTCCAGTCTCCCCGAGTCCATCAAGCGCCCCCTCAAGGACGCTCTGCTGCCCACCCCCCTGCCCGAGGGTGACGCGGTGCCCGAGTGGCACCTGCAGGCCCATGACCGCAGCTGGCACCGCCAGGGAGTGTTCTGGTCGGTCATGCAGTTCATGCCCGCCGACATCGAAGATCCGCGGGTCGAGGCGCAGCTGTTGGAGCTGCAGCGGCACCACGCGCGGCTCGAGGAGCTGAAGGCACGCTGCTACGTCGTCATGCCGGCTGAGGAAGACATCCTCCAGGAGCTGCAGCAGCGCTACCAGCTGAGCTACTGGCTGCTCACGGACCGTGGCGCCTCTGTCTCCCGCCGTTTCCAGGCTGCGGTGCAGCTACCCCTGCGCTCCGTGATGGTGCCCACCCTCTACCTGGTCAACCCGCAGCGCAAGATCCGCGCATCCAACAGGGGCTTCCCCTCCATCGAGGCCATGGTGCGCTCCATCGAGGCCCTCGAGCAGGCCACCCGCGCTGGCATGTAGCGCCGTGCGCCCGGTCATCGTCGTCACGTCTTCGCAGCGGGCCGCGGGCCCGGGCTCCGCCAACCCGAAGCGTCAGCGGCCCCCACGCCCCGAGTCCTTTCTGCTGCGCAGCTACCTCGAGGCCATCTCGGCGGGCGGTGGCTTGCCCGTGGTGCTCGCCCCCGTGGAGGGGATGCACGATCGGCTGGCGGACTGGGCCCTCGGACACGCCGATGGAGTGGTCATCAGCGGGGGGCCGGTGGACCTTTTGCCCTACCACTACGGCCAGCAGCCCAGGGTCCCGTTCGACTCGGTGGACGAGCCGAGAGCGCTGCTCGAGCTCGCGCTGGCCCGGGGCTGCATGGACCGCGGCGTACCCCTGCTCGGGATCTGCGGCGGGCTGCAGGTCATGGCGGTGGCGTCCGGTGGCAGCCTGGTGCAGGACCTCGAGATCGAGTGGCCCGGCGTGTCGGAACATCAGCAGCTCACCCCTCCAAGTGAGCCCTGGCACCCCGTGGCCCTCGAGCCTGGGCTGGCCCTCGACGCGCTGGGTGCGGCCGAGGTTCGGGTCAACTCCACCCATCGCCAGGCCGTGGCCGACCCCGGGCAGCTGCGGGTCACCGGGCGAGCGCCCGATGGTGTGATCGAGGCGGCGGAGCTGGCGGACCACACGTGGTGCGTGGGGGTCCAGTGGCACCCCGAGGCCATCGGAGGCGCGCTCTACCCCGAGCTGTGCGCGGCCGCGGCCCGGTTCAGGGCGAGCCGCCCGTGAGGAACTGCAGCAGCGACAGGTGGCGCAGGTAGAAGCGCCTGGCGGAGGTGGGGTCCAGCGAGCGCTCGCGCTCCTTGCCGTCGTCGCCTCGGACGTAGACGTCGAAAGAGCGGATATCCAGCCCGTACTGCTGGGCGTACTTGCCCACTACCAGGCCGATGGCGCTCAGCTCCCGGTCCAGCTCGTCGGGCTGTCCCTCGTACCAGATCTTGATCTCCACCGCGTTGGGAACGTCGCCCCTGCGGCCGCCCCAGGTGAGCACCGGCGCGTGGACCGAGTAGGCCTGGACACCCAGGCGAGACAGCTCGATGCGCAGCGCGGTGTCGAGATCGTCCTCCCGGGCGATGGTGAGGCAGCCGGGAGCCATGCGATTGCGCAGCTCGAGCTCCATGTCTTCGTACAGCGCCTCGGAGACGGCCGGGGTGCCTCGAGCGACCTCTCCCAGGGCGTCGGACGATGCAACCTCGCCAACGCCGAACTCGGTGGTGGTGGGCCCGGCCGGCCTTTCGGACTCCCCTGACGGTGTGGTCAGCCGGGCGTTGTACATGTTGGCGTTGTGCTGGACGTAGGAGACGATCAGGAAGGCACCCACCAGGCCTACGATGACGGTCATGAGGAGCAGTGCGGGTCTCACCGCTGGCTTGGGCTGGTTGGGGGGCGGGGTGTCGGCGGTGCGGAGGAAGGCGGCGGGATCTTCGAGGGCGGCGCGGGCCTGGGCGGGATCGAGGCTGGAGCCGAAGGGGGGCAGGGTGGCCAGGCGCCGGCGTTCCGGGTTTTCGTCGGGGAACTCGATCACCTCGGCGCCCCGGTCCGGCTCGCTGTCCAAGGGCGGGGGCCCGAGGTTCGGATCGGTGCCTTGCTCGTCGTCGACCATCGCACCGCCGGAGACCCCAGGGGTGTCCCTGAGGTTGCCCCCCGCGATCACGGCAGGCTTGCGATCGTGGTCGGCCAGCTCCTGGGAGTGGGACTCGAGGTCCGGTGGGATCTGGAACATGGCGTCGCGCGCTACGGGCGGGCGGGGCGCGATGGGCGCGGAGTCGGCGCTGGCGAGTACCGCGGGTCGCGGGCGCCTACTGCGGTTGCGCCGGGCGGCCTGTTCGCGGGCGCGCTCGGCGAAAGCGCCCTTGAGCAGCCCCATCTGGCCGGCAGGAACCCAGCGATCGCTGGCGGGCTCCCAGACGCGGTCGGTGGAACCCAGGGTGCCTTCCTGAACCAAGCGCACCAGTGCCTCCAGTCCCGCGACCGGAAACTCGATGCCCTCGCGCCTGATGCGGTAGTGGCTCATGCTCCGCTAGTATCATCCCCTCCGCGCAGCTTGTCGCGCAGAGCCTCTCGCTTGGCCTCGAGATCGTCGTCCCTGGGTTCTTCACCCATGGCCATGGCTTGGCGGATGTGCTTGACCCGCTTGGCGTTGTTTTCCACGATGTGCCACATGAACAGCAGGGCGATGAACCAGCTGATGATCCACAGCCCTGGCGGAAGTCCTGGCAGTCCCCAGACCACCAGAGCGCAAGCTGCCAGGAGGTTGAGCACCTGGATCGACCAGAACAACGCCTTCCAGGTGCCGTAGCCGGCCAGGCTGAGGACAAGCCGGTTGAGCGCCAGCAGGGCGATCAAGCCGACGAAGCCGAGGGTTCCGTCGCTCACGTTCGGGGCTCCAGGTCCATGCCGTCGATCAGGCGGGTGGCCCCGACATATCCGGCCACCAGGGCTCGCGCGGGGCGATCGACGACCTCGAGGGGCCGGAGGCTGTCGGCGCAGACGACTTCGAGGTAGTCGAGGGTTTCGATCTCCAGGACGGCTCGGCCGAGGGTCAGCAGCTGGGCAACGTTGCGCGTGTCGGCGTCGCGCATGGCACGCAGCGCCCTGGAGAGGCTGAGCCCGCGGCGGCGCTCATCGGCCGAGAGGTAGCGGTTGCGGCTGGACAGGGCCAGTCCGTCGTGGTCGCGGACCAGGGGCCCAGGCACGATCTCGACCCCGAGGGCAAGGTCCCTGGACATGCGGCGGACCACCGCCAGCTGCTGGTAGTCCTTCTCCCCAAAGACGGCGATGTGGGGCCGGACCACACCGAACAGGCGCGCGACCACGGTGGTGACCCCTTCGAAGTGGTTGGGTCTCGCCGCACCGCAGAGTCCCTCGGTGAGCCCGTCGACGCGCACCGTGGTGGAGAAGTCGGGGGGGTAGAGGGTGGCTGGCATGAAGACGGCGGCCGCTCCGTGGCGCTCGCAGGTGGCGAGGTCACCATCGGCGTCCCGGGGATAACGATCGAGATCCTCGTCGGGCCCGAACTGCAACGGGTTGACGTAGATCGAGACCACCACGAGGTCGGCGTGGTTCCCCGCGATGTCGATCAGGGAGGCGTGGCCGTGGTGGAGGTAGCCCATGGTGGGCACGAAGCCGACACGGTGCCCGGCAGCACGCTGCTCGAGGCTCCAGGCGGTCATCGCGCCTTCGGAGGTGAAGACCAGCACGGGGAGTTCCTCTCGGTCGGCCTAGTAGACCCGCCGAAGGTGGGCGGGAGACTTGCGCCGGAAGCTGTTCTCAGGGGCTGGGAAGTTGCCCTGGCGAACCTCGGCGGCATAGCCGCGCACGGCGTCGAGGATGGTGCCTTCGAGCTCGGCATAGCGCTTGACAAAGCGCGGCCGGAAGGAGAGGTCCATGCCCAGCAGGTCGTTGCAGACCAGCACCTGGCCGTCGCACCCAGCGCCAGCTCCGATCCCGATGGTGGGGACATCGAGGGCCTCGGTGACCCGGGCTGCGACGTCTTCGGGGACCATCTCGAGCACCACACAGAAGGCGCCGGCATCCTGTACCGCCAAGGCGTCCTGCATGATGCGATCCGCCGCGGCCTGGCCGCGGCCCTGCACCTTGAAGCCACCGATGGCGTGGACCGACTGGGGGGTGAGGCCGACGTGGCCGACCACGGGGATACCCGCATCCACGATCATGGTGATGGCTGCGGCCGAGCGCATCCCGCCCTCGAGCTTGACGCTCTGGGCGCGGCCCTCGCGGACCAGCCGGCCAGCGTTCTCCAGGGCCTGGGCGGGGGACACCTGGTAGGACATGAAGGGCATGTCGACGGTGAGGTGGGCCTGGCGCAGCCCGCGGGACACGCAGCGGCCGTGGTAGACCATGTCGTCGATGCTGACGCTCAGGGTGTCCTGGTGGCCTTGCACCACCATGCCGACGCTGTCGCCCACCAGCACCATGTCGACTCCTGCGGTGTCGACGAGGCGGGCCATGGCGTAGTCGTAGGCGGTGACCATCACGATCTTGTGGTTCTCGGCCTTCATCCGCAGAAGGTCCGGTACCGTCTTCCTGGTCATGGTTCTGTGCTCCTGGGGGCCTCCGACTGGGGCCTCCCGGCCCGGCGAGCGGGTCCAGGGGTCGCGGAGGTTCTGGAGAGCAGGCCGAACCGGAACATCCGGAAACGGTCTGGCTCAGGCCCATGATAACGCGCACTACGGCTCTTCACCTGATTGGGGTGTCGAAAAGGGTGTCGAGATTTCGTCGATCTTCGACGGTTTTCGACACCCCCCGAACGGTGGAAAGCTGGCTTTCGGTGAGTGGTGGCTTGGCACGGTTCGTGGTCATGGCCCTGGGGAACCTGCGGACAAAGGAGTTCATCATGCAGGGCATCAACAAGGTCATCCTCATGGGCCGCCTGGGCGGCGATCCCGAAGTGCGTCAGACCGCTCAGGGTCGGGCGCTGTGCAAGCTTCGGGTGGCCACGAGCCGATCCCGCCGCCAAGGCGATCAGTGGACCGAGGACACCGACTGGCACGACGTGGTGCTGTGGGAGGAGATCGCCGAGCGCGCCGGCCGGGTGCTGGGTCGTGGCGACCTGTGCGCGTTCGAGGGCCGCCTGGCCCCGCGCAGCTGGGAGGACGGCCAGGGCCAGCGCCGCCGCACCGTCGAGGTGATCGCCAACCGCTACCAGCTGGTCCAGAGCAACCGCCACCGCCGGGAGCAGCAGGCCCCCAAGCCCGACGCCCAGCAACAGGCGCGCGCGACGGCGGCCATGCCGGACCAGACCGAGCAGCCGTTTTAGCGGGTGCCGATCCTCACTGGCCTCGGGGCTCGCGTCCCGGGGCCTTCCCGCGTCGCCACCACCAGCTCGCGGCCCAGACCCCCAGGGTCGCCAGCGCGATCCACGGCGCCCAGGGCACGGTCGCTTCGCTGCCCATCCAGCCCAGCTCGAAGTCCCGGCTCGAGAACGGGACCAGCAGGGGATAGCCAGCACCCATGTGGCGCTGGCAGAGATCGATGGCCACGTGCAGCCCACCGCCGGCGAGCAGGGCGCCCAGGGCGTGGCGACGATGGGCCTGGGGAAAGAGCAGCGCCAGCATCAGGCTGTAGAGCAGGATCCCGGCGGGCAGGTGGAGGGGATTCCAGCAGTACAGCAGCAGCGAGGGGAGAGGATGCAGGTGGCTGTGGAACATGCCCAGCAGCTGCATCGGCGCGCGGGAGAGCAGATCGGGCAGGACCGTGCCCGCGACGAAGACCGGCGCCCAGCGGCGCAGGGTCTCCGGCCGAGCCAGGGCGTGGCCCAGCAGCCCGCTGCACAGGTGGCTGACCACGTCAGCCACGGAGCACCAGGTGGCGCCCGCGCCAGCGGAAGTGGAGCGCAGCGTAGGCCAGGAAACCGAGCATGCCCAGGCCTCCGAGG
>CAZHIK010000567.1:0-6264 GCA_964532635.1 uncultured Enterobacterales bacterium | reverse complement strand
CACAGCCCCGACTCGAGTCGCACCGCCTCGACCGAAGCCGCGGACGCTGGAGACATCGAAGCGGTGAGCTGCGGCGGAGCGATGGGACCGAGCGAGGTCGCCTCTGGGTCGGGAAGCTCCAGCAGCCGAGCTTCCTCCACCTCGCTGACGTTGAGGGTCAGGTGGAACTCGAGAGAACATGTTGCGTAGTCCCACTGGGGACAGAGCTCCTGCTTCGACACTTCCCGCCAGCTCCAGTGGGGCTCGAGACAGCTCGAGCCCTGGACGATGAGATCCACCTCCCCGCCGCGGTAGGTGTTGCCGTCCAGGGTCGCAGAGGCTCCATCGAGAAACAGCCCAGCGCCGGCGTCCCCCACCAGCTCGTTCTCCATCAGCAACAGCCCGCTGCCACCGCCCCACTCACTGACACCCGCGCCCGCGTACACCGCGTCGCCGCAGCGGGTGGTGCGACCATGGCTCTCCCCTGGGCCGCCCTCGAGGAGGTTCTCGACCAGCTCGTAGCTACCCTCGCCGTGTATCCAGATGCCTGCAACGGAATGGGGGCCGATGGAAGAGTCACGGAGCCGCAGCGCGGGAGGGGCTGTCTCCCAGTAGTCGGCGTACACGCCGACTCCACCGCCCAGGTTCACACTCGCGCCGGTCTCCTGGATGCTGGAGCCTTCGACCTCCAGGCTGCCACCACCGGTCACCACGGCCCCTGCGAAACGATTGTCATGGATGGAGCAGCTCGAGCAGGCCAGCTGTGAGCCCTCCCCAAACACGTACAAGCCTGGTCCCTCATTCCCGGTGATCTCCATGCCGGAAGCTTCGATGTGACCGCTGAGCTGAGTCGCCATGCCGAGCGCGGTCATGCCTTGCGTCCCAGTCCCAGGCCGAACACCCGTGACCGCGGTGTCGCGGAGCTGCACGGTGGTGCCTTCCTGAGCCGCCAGGAATCCGGCCACTGTGCTCCCCTCGACAACACAGGCGTCCGCTGTCAGGGTGGCTCCACCGAAGACCTCGACGCCGGTGCCCCTGATCCGCTCGGAGGTCTCCTTCGTGTTGCTGATCGTGGTGTCGGTGAGCTCCACCCGCGCGCCGTCGAAGACGGTCAGGCCCGCGGCGGCCACGCCCTCCACCAGGCTGCGCTCCAATGTAGCGGAGGATCCGCGACGCACGACGAGACCACCGCCATTCACCAGGGTCACGGGTGGGCGGCTGTCCCGGATCACCGTGTCGCGGACCGTGGCCGAACCCAGATCGGAGACCAGCCCACCGTAGATGTTGTCCACCAGGAGACTGGCATCCACCACCAGTTCTGCCCCGTCGCTGCATTGGAAGCCGAACCCCAGTTCGCCGCTGGGGAGCGGGTGCGTGTCCACGATGGAGGTCTCGATGAGCTTGACAACGGTGCCCGGGTCCGCCGCTACTGCCCCGATTCCCGTGTTGCCTCGAAGCGTGCAGGACTCGGCCACGATCCGCGCTCCGTCCCAGGCGTCGAAACCGTACCCCCACTCCCCGCTGTCATCGGGGAGGTGATCCAGGAAGGTGCTGTCGGTGAACAGGGCCACGCTGCCTGCTTCCTTGGCGACACAGCCCATGGTGGTGTTGCCCTCGAGCAGGCAAGCATCGGCTTGGAGATAGGCCCCCTCGGAGACCTGGACACCGAACCCGTAGGTCCCACCGGTCGGGATCGTGTCTCGGATGACCACGGCCTCGAGCCGACCCTGGGCCAGGTCAGACAAGCCCATCCCCACGCCGGTGTTGCCAGAGAGCACGCACTCCACCATCTCCAGGAGAGCGCTGGCGTCTGCTACGACTCCCGCCCCGAGCCCTTCTCCGTCAGGCAGGGTGTCGGCGATGTTCGTCTCCCGGAGCGTCGCCAGGGTGCCTGGGTACAGGATCTGGATGCCACGCCCCACGTTCTCGGAGACGTCGCAGGACACAGCGGAGAGCGAGGCCCCATCCTCGACGGCCACGCCATAGCCGTATTGCCCGTCGTCCAGAGCGTGCGTGCCAACGACGGTGGTCTCCACCAGCACGAGGTTGGTGCCAGGATCATTGGCCGACAGGCCATAACGATGGTTTCCGCTCACCCGGCAAGCGTCCAGTCGGATGGTGGACCCACCGTACGCTGCCAGCCCAGCGTCCGCGTTGCCCTCGAACTGGCTGTGCTCGGCTTCGAGACGCGCTCCGTCGCCGACGTCGACGCCACCGCCGGACCCCTCGCCAGCACCCATCGAGGTGGAGCTGACACTGGTGCCATGCAGCGTCGCCAATACCTCCTCCCCCTCGGCCAGCAGCCCCACCCCCACGTTGTTCACCAACTGGCAGTCCTCCAGCTCGAGCTGGACGCCATCCGTGGCCTGGATGCCGTACCCGAATCGACCGTCTTCCAGGGGCCGGGTGTCCGAGATCCGCGAGCCCGACATGCGGACGGTTGTGCCGACCCCGAGGGCGTACAGGCCAGCGCTGGTGTTCCCCGCGAACGTGCTGCGCTCCACGGACACGGCGAGGCCGTCGAGGGCGGCCAACGCAACACCGCCTTCGCCGTCTTCGGGATCCGTGTCCAGGATGGAGCTGTCGAGGATCGTGAGCTCGGTGTCGGCGTCCATGGCCAGGATGCCCACCTCCGCCGCACCTTGGATGCTGCTCCCCTGGAGGGACACCACCGCACCTCCGGTCACCTGGAGCCCGCGCCCCCCATCCGGGAGAATGTCGAGGTCAACCAGGATCGCGGTGGCATTCTCAACCCGGATCTGCTGGAGGTTCGAGCCCACAGCGGAGATCCCCGAGATGGAGACATCGGCGCCGGGGTCCACCCGGATGGCCGAGACGTCCGGGGCGGCGCTGGCGTCCACGGTCACCAGCTCGCGGCAGCGACCGATCAGGCGGACGTCCTGAGCCTCGATGCCCAGCTCCAGCACCTCGGCGTAGGACCCCGCCGCCACCACGACCTGGACGCCTCCCGCAACGACCGCGGCGTCCAGGCCTCGCTGGATCGTTGTGAATGGGGCCCCCTTCGTCCCGTCGCCACCACCCTGCGCGGCCTGGTCTACGAAGATGGTCGTCGCGTCCAGCTCGAGGTCCCCCCAGGTCCCCACGCCGCAGGCCTCGGGCACACAGACGCCTCCATCGGAGATGGAGCCCTCGTCACAGCGTGTCTGATCGGCATCCTTCGGGCCACAGGCGACAGCCAGGACCGCAAGAGCGATCCAGAGACAGCCCGTCGCCTGGACAGGAGGAAGAAGGCGGTCATCGGACATCACCCGCCGAATATACTGCACATTCGACCCTCGGGTCTCCGCATATCGATGGAGGGAAGATCGCGCGTTCGCCGCTGGTCCAGGCCTCGAGCCACCCGCTGCTGGTGGAGGTCTTGACGCGCCTGGCCGGCGGGACCCTCCTGGTGACCGCCTACCTCTTCGTCACCTTCCGGCCAACGGTCTCCCCGCTGGTCCTCCTGCGACACGGCGCCTTCCTGCTGGTGCTGCTGGGCGTCGTGGCCCTGGCCCGGGTGCTGTTCACGGTGTGGCTGGCCCGCCGCGCCGAGGGCTCAACCGCTGCGTTGCTGGCATGGAGCAGGCCGTCTGTCGGCTCCACGTTGCTGGGCATCCTCGGGCTCGGCGCGCTGCTGGCGGTCCTCTGGCTGCTGGCGAAGCTGACAGGCCAGCCGGTGTGGATCCACCCCTTCCTCGAGGAAGCGATCGACGCCTCCACCGCGCAGCTCGCGATCCTGGCGCTCGTCGTCTGCGGGTTCACCCCCGCGGGCGTCGAGCTGTTGCTCCGCGGGCTGCTCTTCGGCAGGGCGCTCGAGCGGGGGATTGCGCCCTGGCTCGTCGTGCTCGTGGGGGCGGGCTGCGACCTGCTGATCTGCCTGTTCCGCCCCGGCACGGGTCCCCTCCCCATGTTGACCTCGCTCTGCCTGGGGCTCTACCTCGGCTCGGTCCGCCTCCGCAGCGGCTCCACGGTCCTCTGCGCGGGGCTGGCTGTGCTGGCGTCCCTCGTCCTGCTCGGACCTCGCCTGCTCGCGGGGCCCACCGGTCCCGCCAGGCCGCTGCTCCTCGAGCGAGACGGCATCGACCGTTCGTACCACGGACGCTTCGCCACGGATCCACGCCACCGCAAGCTGCTCGAAGCGCTGCCAGCGACCACGGCCTCGGCCGTCCAGGCCATGTCCGAGCGCATCGGGATCGCCCCGGCGGATGCAAGCCGCTTCGTCTTCGGCCTCAGGGACGCTGAGCCCGGCAACCCGACCTTCGCCCACACGGGCACGGTGTGGTCCTTCACCGGACCGCGTCAGGCGATCGTGCTCATGCCCGACTACCTGATCCCCGGCCTGGTGGACACCGAGCTACTGGTCCGCCACGAGGTGGTCCACGCCATCGTCCAGGACCGCATCCCCCAGGAGCGCTACCAGCCCCTGCCCGGCTGGTTCAAGGAGGGCCTCGCGGTCTGGGCCTCGGGGGAGCTGGAGCGAGCGCCCACGGTGAGGCTGTCCGAGGCCCTGTACGACGGGCGTGACCCAGAGACCCTGCTGGACGGGCTGGAGATCGAGCGAGGCCCCTACCCGGACATGCTGGAGTCCGGGCTCTTCTGGCTCTTCCTGGAAGAGCGCCACGGGCTGGAGGTCGTGCACACCTTGGTGCTCGGCGTGGTCGAGGGGCTGCCCCCACGTCAGGCCGCAGAGGTGGCGACCGGCGAACCCTGGGGGAACCTGGCCGAGGCGGGTCGCATCCAAGGAAGCCTCCGAGTGGAGGCGCTGCTGGATGAGGCCGGCTACGCACGCTACCAAGGCGCTATCGAAGGGCTGAGCACCGCCGGGTGGGCGGCGAGCCAGGCGGAGCTGCAGCGCCTCGCCGAGGAGAGGCCTGGCTCCTGGCTGGCCCCGAACGCACTGTTCCGACTCGGATCGCTCCAGCGAGCGGCTGGGGACCACGTGGCCGCCGCTCGCACCCTCTCCACACTCGTCGGGGCATACCGCGGCCAGCGGCACACGCTCTGGGCCTCGCGCTACCTGCTGGCCCACAGCCTCGTCGCTATCGATGACTGCGAGCGCGCCATCCCCGAGCTCCAGCGCTACCTGGAGGAGCACGCCATGGCAACCCCAGAGCTCGTGGACCAGGCTGCGCGGCTGCTCGAAGACTGCCACGAGGCGGTGGAGCCCCGAGGGTGAGGCTCGAGGCACCTGCGGGGCAGGCCGCACCGAACTCGTAAGCTCTCGGTCAAGCGCTTGGCGCCGCTGCAGGGCAGCGGTATCATCGGTGGCGATCCATGAAAAACGAGAAACCCGGGAAAAGCGAGGCTGAAATGGACCTCCGCACCCTTCCGCGCCTGCTGGCCACCTTGGCCCTGCTCCAGCCCAGCGCAGCGCAGGCCGAGTGGGTGCCCTTGGCGGGCGGTGGGCTGGGTGAGGCGCCGTGGATCTCCGAACGAGCGAGCGACCACCACGGCGTCACCATGGCCCTCGAGGTCCCCGGCCTGGAGGCCACCACGGTGGACACACCCGCCGGCCCGCGGACCCGCCTCGAGCTGCCCGGCTGCGGTGTCGACCCCGTGATCGGCTCCCCCCGCATCCCCACCTGCCGCCGCTTCGTGGAGATCCCCCAGGGCGCCGAGCCCTTCATCGAAGAGCAGGTGGTGACCTGGGAGGAGCTGTCCCTCGAGGACCTGGGCGTCGAGCACTCCATCGAGGCGGTTCAGCCGTCCATCGAGAAGCGCCCCGGGGCGCGCGAGGCAGCGGGCTGGGTCGAGGATCAGGAAGCCTTCGAGGGCTGGAGCTGGCCCGAGGGGGCCCGGCTGGGTGATGTGGGCGAGCTCCGCGGCCGTCGCTTCGTGACCGTGGAGCTGGCGCCGGTGCAGCTGGACCCGTCCCGCGGCCTGGCCCGGGTGACCCGTAGCGTCGAGCTTAGCCTGGGCTGGGAGCACGCCGACTGGCAGGCCACCGACGCCAGCCGCGAGCGCTACGCATCCCCCGCCTTCGCCCCGCTGCTGGAGCGACAGCTGCTCGAGCTGACTCGGTCCGAGCACCTGCGCGAGAAGAGCCTCGATCTGCCCGTGGGCTACTTGATTATCGCCCACGACAACTTCGTCGAGGCCGCCGAAGAGCTGGCCGAGCTGCGCTGGCGCCTGGGCTACGACGTCACACTGATGACCACCTCGGAGCTGGGGGGCAACGACACCACCACGCTGATGTTGGCGGTCAAAGACGCCTACGACAGCTGGGAAGTACCCCCCAGCTTCGTGGTGCTGGTGGGCGACACGAACTTCATCCCGGCCTTCAGG
>CAZHIK010000566.1:0-6302 GCA_964532635.1 uncultured Enterobacterales bacterium | reverse complement strand
CTGGCCGAGTCCCTGGTGCTCGGGCAGACCCGCTGGCCCCGCAGCACCTACGCGGCCGAGCTGCCCCCCATCTACGCCGCGCTGGATTCGCCGGGCCCGGTGCTCGAGCTGCCCTTCGACAATGGCAGGGTGCCCTTCTCCCAGACACCGGCCCGACTGCTGAACCGCTGGCAGGTGTTCCACGGCCGCCCGGTGGCCGAGAACTACGAGGGTCGCGACGCGGTGCTGGCCGCCAATCGCCTGGCCGCGGTGGCGGACAGCTTCTGCGGCGTACGGCCCACCCGTCCTCCCCACGAGCTGCCGCCTCGGCCCATGCTCGAGCCGGCCCCGCTGGAGGATGACGGGGCCCTCGCTGTCCAGGTCGATGAGCTGGCCGCCTTGGGCTTCTCCTGGGTGGTGCTCCATCGGGATCGCGCCCGCACGCCGGATCGGGCCCAGGCCCTGCTGGAGCGCGCCTTCGGTTCCCCGTCCATCGAGCGGGACGACGCCATCGCGTGGCGGATCGAGCCACTCGGATCCCGCTAGGGCTTCGTAGTCGAATCTACAGATTGTGTAGTTCGATCAGCGATCCGTAGAAACGGCGGGAGCAGGCTCCACGGCCTCGAGGCCCTCGGCGGGTGCTGCGCCGAAGATCGACGCGAGCACGAGGCAGCCGAACGCCACGAGCAGGAACATGTTGAGGAGGGAGGAGGTAGAGGGCTTTTCGTCGTGCTTGACGGTGAGCGAGCGGGCCATGATCGACTCCGGCGGGGGGCAGCAGCGGGCAGCGGGGGACAGCGGGCAGCGTCAGCTGGGGGGGTGAGCACTCTATTGCTGCTGCAAGGGACGTGCCATAGAAGGGGTGACCCCGGAGGTCCCATGGATCGCTCCCCCCGCGTCGCCGAGCTGCACCTGCTGCTGGTTGAGGAGCAGGACGAGGGGCGCCGGGCCGAAGCCCACATGGAGCTGGGCCGCATCGCCCTCGAGCAGCGCAGGCCGGACCTGGCCATCCGGCACTTCCGCGAGGCCCTGCTGTTGAAGCCGGGACTCGAGCGCGCACGGCAGGCCCTGCGCGCCCTGGGCGAGCGCAGCCGCATCCACGGCAGCTCTACCCACGGCGACGGTCGGGGCCGCCGCGCCATCCGCAAGCTGTTCTCACGCTTGCGGCGCGAGTAGCTACGGGAGCTTGATCTCCTTCTCGGACCGGGTCTTGACCTGGTAGCCCTTCTCGGTCCAGGTGTTGACGATGGTCTCGAGCCACTCGTCGATGTCGCCCTTGCCCTCGAAGGGCTCGGGGCTGACCAACACCGGCCAGGGTGCGTCGATGGTGCACTTGGACAGGCGCGGCTTGACGGAGCGCAGCGGGCCTTCGACCGCGGAGGTGATGATCCAGCGAATGCCGGGGTCGGCCACGATGGCGTAGTGCAGCACGGCGATCTTCTCGCCTTCGCAGTCACCGGACTCGATGGAGACGCCGCCGTAGTTGTAGTAGCCGCCGCTGTCGCGGCCCGGGTAGACGGTGGGCAGCAGCTCGGCGGCCTTGTTGTCGGATCCGGCGTTGGCCAGCCGGTCGGCGATGGCGCGGGCTTGATCCGGAGGCAGGTCCTGAGCCATGGCGACCAGGGACTCCTCGAGCTTGGCCTGGTGCTCGGGGTCCATCGCTTCGCCCAGGTCGGGAGCCACGGCGGTCTCCATCATCATCAGGATGGACTCGAAGGGTCCACCGTTGCCCGCGGCCACCTTGGCGCCGTCGGCCAGGATGGGTAGCGCGTCGGCTCCCAGGCGGCGCACGGTGGCGTCGGCCAGGGCGTTCCACTTGTCGTCGTACAGCTTGGGGGGCGGGTTGCGGACCTGCTCGTACAGCCAGTTGTCGAAGTCTGGGGTCCTGCAGGCGACCAGGGCGTCGTCCCACTGGGAGAACTCGATGTCGCGGAGGCCGAAGTAGGCGCCTTGGAGGAAGCCGACGATCTTGGGGTTGAACTCGCAGGCCATGCCCAGCCGCTCGGCGACTTCGTCGCGGGCTTCGTAGGACGACAGCTTGCCGACCATCTCCCAGACCGGGTTCCAGATGTCGGCTTCGACCGCGGCCATGGACAGGGCCACCAGGGTGTCGGCGTCGCCGGCGGCCACCATGAACTTGGGGAAGACCTGGTTGGCGACCTTGGTGTCGCAGGCGATGACCTTCTTGTAGCGGGCCACCAGCTGATCGCCGGCGAGCATGTCGACGCTGCCGGTGAGGGACTCGCACTTGGCCTGGGCCGTCGTGGCGCCGAAGGCGAGGGCGAGGAGGGTAGCGACAGGGACGAGCTTCTTCATAATCGTGCCTCGGAGGTCGGGGTTCCGACTGGCGGGGGCGCTATACCTACTGCTTTCGAGGTGTGGCGTCTAATCCAGGGACGGGCTGTGCAGCCAGGACCCCGTTGTGTCCCTCGGGCTTCCGCCCGAGGGATGGCTACGGGCTACGGCACGCTGTGTAGCAGTACGGGCTACGGCTGGCTGGGGACAGTCGTTCGGTTCTCGCGTGCGTTGGAGGCGGATGCGAATGGACTCAGGAGGGGCGGTTCGATGCTCGACTGTCTCCCCGGCGTCCGAACAGGTGCCGGGGATCGACCGCTACTCGCCCCAGGAGCCGAAGAAGTCGACGCGGCGCGTGTCTTCGGAGGCGCGTCGGGCGCGGGGTCGGGCCCACTCGCGGAGTTCTTTGAGGCGATCGTCCATGGTGATGGCCAGGGGCACGGTCTCGCGCACGGCGTCCACGAGGTCTTCTTCGCGCAGGTCTCGCTCCATGGTGTAGGCCTTGAACAGCGCCGAGATCACAACCTGCTCCAGCTCGGCGCCCGAGAAGCGCTCGCTCTCTTCGACCACCGTGGTGAGGTCGAAGCGCTCGGGGTCGCGCCCGCGCAGGCGCACGTGGATGTCGAGGATGGCCAGGCGCTCGTGGGAGTTGGGCAGATCCACGAAGAAGATCTCGTCGAAGCGGCCCTTGCGCAGCAGCTCGGGGGGCAGCATCCGCACCTCGTTGGCGGTGGCCACCACGAACACGGGCAGGGTCTTCTCCTGCATCCAGGTGAGGAAGGAGCCCAGCGCGCGGCTGGCGTTGGAGTCGGATGAGGAGGCGAAGCCTTTCTCGAGCTCGTCGATCCAGAGGACGGCGGGGGCCATGCTCTCGGCCACGCGCATGGTCTGGCGCAGGGCCGACTCGGCCTGGTCGTGCACCGAGAACACCGCGCCCATGTCCAGCCGGAGCAGGGGGATCTGCCATGAACCGGCCACGCACTTGGCCATCAGGGACTTGCCGCAACCCTGGACCCCGAGGAGGAAGAGCCCCTTGGGCGCGGGCAGCCCGAACTTGCGGGCTTTTTCGGAGAACGCCGCGGAGCGCTGCTCGAGCCAGAGCTTGAGGTTGTCCATGCCCCCTACGGAGCCCATGTCGTCGTTGAGGTTCCAGAACTCGAGGTAGCGGCTGGCCCGGATGGCGCGGCTCTTCTCTTCGATGACCCGTGGGAGGTCGTCGTCGGTGAAGTGCCCGCCGCTGAGGTGGATGCGGTGGAACAGGCGGCGGATCTCGGTGGAGGTGAGGCCGAGGGAGGCTCGCACCAGCCGCTGGTGGGCATCGCGGGTGGGCTGCATGCCCACCCGGCCCGAGATCTCATCGAGCAGCAAGCCTGCTTCGTGGACATCGGGCAGGGGGACATCGATGACCGTGAGGTCTTTTTCGACCTCAACGGGCAGGGAGAGGGTGGGGGCGACCACCACCAGGGCCTGGCGACGGGCGGCCAGGATGGGCTCGAGGTCGCGCAGGTAGCGCACCACCTTGGGATCGCTCAGCTCGTGGTGGAAGTCCTGCAGCACGAAGACCGCTGGCTCGGGGACCGACAGGACGTGGGCGAGGGCCTGGGATGCCTGGTTGGTCGCGGGCACCGGCTCGCTGTCGGGTCCCAGCAGGCCGTTGGTGCAGCGCCAGCGCCAGACCGTGAGGCCCTCCTGGGCGCCCATGGCGCGGATGTGGGCTTCCACGCGTTGCTCTTCGTGGGTGACCAGGTAGAGCAGCGCGTAGCGCGAGCGAATGAGCAGGGCGAGCTGGTCCAGGGTGTAGGACATGGACCCATTGTATACCGCTGGGCCTTCTCGCTCTTGCCCTCTTTGGAAAACGGGGCTAGCCCCTGGGGTCCGGATTGGCCATGCGTCTCGTGATCGCCATCTCCCGCACCTCGACCCTCGAGGCCTACTACACCACGGTGCACATCGCGCACGAGGCACTGCGGGCAGACCACCTCGTCCGCATCGTCGAGCCGTGGGACTTCGAGATCGACGCTGCTGGCAGGCTGATCACCCGTGCCCACGCCCTGGACGCCCCGGTCGAGGACCGCGAGACCCTCGTGGATCTGCTGGCCAACCGCCGGGTGCTGCGGCGCTACGTCGAGCTCACCCCGGCCGACACCCTGCTGCTGCGGGTCAACCCCCTGGATCCGGGGGTGTTGGCCTTCGCCCAGCTGGCCAAGCTGGCGGGCGTGGTCGTCTACAACGATCCAACAACCCTGATGGTCACCGGCCACAAGGGCTACCTGGCCACCCTCGACGGTGTGCCGCGACCGGCCACCCTCGTCACCCGCAGCCGCGCCACCGCGCGCCTGTTCGCAGAAGGACAGCCCCACGGTGTGGTGATCAAGCCCGCGCGCTCCTCGGGTGGGCGCGGGGTCAGCCTGGTGCGCAACGTCCGGCAGCGTCGGGCGTTCGATGGCGCCTTCGACGCCGCTCGCCGTCTGGGCGACGGCTACGTGGTGGTACAGGAGTACCTGCCCGGCGCGGTCGACGGGGAGAAGCGCCTGGTCTGGCTGGACGGTGAGGTCATCGGCGGATACCTGCGAGGCCGTGCTCCTGGGGACTTTCGGCACAACCTGGCCCGCGGTGGTAGCCCACAGCCATGTGCCATCACGCCCAAGGATCACGAGATCGTTTCGAGCATCTCCCCCTTCCTCCTCCGCGACGGCATCTGGTTCGCCGGGCTGGATGTCATCGACGACCGCATCGTCGAGGTCAACACGCTCAACCCCGGTGGCGTCCACTATGGCGATGCTATGAACGGCACGGACATGGCATCGCGCATCGTGCGGCATCTCGAGCGAGAGCACGCCAGCAGGATCGCCACGAAAGCCGAGGTCAATACGTCATGAGCCCTCCCGCCCCCCGCGGCACCGGTGACGAAAGCAGCTCGCCGGTGTCCCTCACCAAGAAGCAGGTGATGGATCGCCTGCGTCGTGGTGAGAGCCTCGCGGACGCCGATCTGCGCGGCCTCGATCTCTCGGGCACCTGCTTCGACAGCTGCGACCTCTCCTACGCAAAGATGGCCGAGTGCACGCTGTCGCGGTGCACCTTCCGCAGCGCCAACCTCTCCGGCGCGTCCATGTGGCAGGCCGACCTGCGCGACACCAACTTCACCAGCGCCAACCTGGACGACGCCGACCTGGACATGACCAACCTCGATGGCGCCATCCTCTACAAGGCCAAGATCCGCCGCACCCTGTTCCCGTTGGATCGGCTGCCGATGGAGCGCATCCAGGACAGCATCCGCAGCGGGCGCCGCCTGGTGATGGACAAGGAAGGTCGATAGCGCCCATGTTGGCCCTCCTCCTCGCCGTTCTCACCCAGCTCTCGGATGCCGAGTTGGTGGCGAGGTTCAAAGGGGGCGACCAGCACGCGTTCAGCCACATCGTGCGTCGCTACCAGGACAAGGTCTTCGGGCTCTGCTTTCGCTGGCTGGGTGAGCGCACCCTCGCCGAAGAGGTGGCTCAGGACGTCTTCGTCGCACTGTATCGCTCGCTGGGGCGCTTCCGGGGCGAGTCGAGCCTCTCCACCTGGATCTACAGGGTCTCCGTCAATCACTGCAAGAACAAGCGCCTGTACAGCAGCCGCCGCCGGCGCGACCGCCACGAGCCCATCGAGGGTCGTCCCCGGGACGATGGTCCCGCCCGTGAGCTACCCGCCGGGGGCCGCGGTACCGAAGCCGGGGTGGAGCGCACCCAAGCCCAGGAGCTCGTCCACGAAGCCCTCCAGGCCCTTAGCGACGAGCACCGCCAGGTCATCGTCCTCCGGGACATCCAGGACCTGGACTACCACGAGATCGCCGAGATCCTCGACCTCCCCCGGGGCACCGTGAAGAGCCGCCTTCATCGTGCCCGGACCGAGCTGGCCCGGGTTCTGCGGAACCGGATCGGCAAAGAAGATGTCAAGTTGTAGCCATGGATGAGTTCTTCGCCAGGAACCGGCTCTCTGCGTACATCGACGGAGAGCTGAGCGACGCCGAGATGGCCGAGGTTGCTCGG
>CAZHIK010000565.1:0-6313 GCA_964532635.1 uncultured Enterobacterales bacterium | reverse complement strand
TTGCCATGCGTCCTGAGATTCAGATGAGCGTACTCGAGCGCTCGCTGGCGTTTGCGGGGGCGCTGCCCCCCAAGAAGCCCAAGAAGCGCAAGCCGCGCAAGAAGAAGTAGCTTCAGCTCCCCGACGCATCGGGTGGCACCAGCACGCACGGACGCTCCAGCTCGGGGCCCGTGCAGCTATTGAACAGGGCCTGGATGTCCATGGGGCTGTCCCAGGGGATCAGCTGGGGGAAGGGCAGGTCGTCTTCGTAGCGGCCCTGGCTCCAGGCGTGGAACGACTCGCAGGGGACGTCGATGTCGGGGGCGTCGGCCCGAGGCGCCAGTCCCACGCAGCGCTGCTCGCAGCGCTCCAGGGTCGGCAGGGGACCATCGTCGAAGGCGTCGGTATCGCAGCCCAGTACGCGCAGCTCGAAGGCCTCGCCCCAGTGGTCGGGCGCAGGCACGGTGGCCAGGGTGGCGATAGGCCAGCCCCCATCGACGACCAACAGGGGGCGGACGGTGCTTCCCTCCAGCTCATCGACGCTGAGGGGAACGTCGCCCCGCCACCATGTGGAATCCACCCAGCGGCCGTCTTGGCGGAAGCTCAGGTCCTGGTTGCGACCGATCCACGCGCTCCCCGTGCGCTGGGAGCGGATGACGGGAATTTGGTGAGCGCGCAGGCGATCCCAATCGCCCACGGGGGTGAGCCGGTTCATGGCCAGGCCCACGGTGCGGTGGACCTCGGCCAGGCCGGCGACGAGGAGCAGCACGGGGAGGGCCCCGAGGGTGAGCCCCAGCCAGCCGTCGCGGGTGGTGGGGAGGCTCGGCCTGATCCCCACCAGCCGGAGGGCGAGAACCAGGCCGGCGGTACCGACCATGGCACCCGCGGCGATCCAGGCCGGGATGCGCTCCTGCAGGCTGGTCTCCAGGCTGACGATGCTCCAACCGTGCAGTGCGTAGAAGGGCCTGCACTCGGCCCAGCCCAGCAGGGCCAGGGCGCCGGCCAGAGCAGCGAGGGCCAGGCAGGCGGACAGGGCAACCGGGTGCCGGGCACGCGGCCCGGGGAGCATCAGCAGCCCCGCGATGAAGGCGGGGAAGCCCACCGCGGCCAACACCGCCAGGGCGCGCCCGGCCCCCAACCCGGTGGAGATCTCCACCAGCAGCAGCAGGCCCACCAGCAGGAAGAGGGTGGTGCGGATGCTCCGGCCGGGGACGGGGCCGGTGCTGTGGGCCCGCAGCCAGGCCAGCCAAGCGCAGCCCAGCCCCACAGCCCAGGCCTGGTAGGCCGGGGCCCGTAGGGCGATGGCGAGGACAGCGGTGATGTTCGAGTCGGGTGGCCCGTGGCTGGTGGTGGGTCGGAGCCCCCAGTAGATGCCGTCGCGCACGCCGAGCACGGCGATGGCCAGGACCAGCGCCAGCCATGCCAGGGCCCAGTGCAGCCTCGGCACCCCGCTGGCTCGCTCCCAGCGCAGCAGCAGCAGGCACAGCGGCGCCAGCAGCACGAGCATCACCGCCACCCCCAGCGCGTAGGGCCCACCCATGTGCAGCACGTTGGTCAGGAAGTTCATGGCGACATGGGCTCAGTCACCGAGGCGAGGGCTTCGGTTCCCGCTACGCCATCGTCGCCAACCACTCCGAGTGCACTTCCAACAGCCCCGCCACAGCGGTCTCGAGCAGCTCGCCGCCCAGGGCCACGCTCGCCAGGCTCTGATCCGAGCCCACCCTGCCGTCGGGGAACTGGGCCCGGAAGTCCTCGGCGCCGGACATGCCGATGATCCCGGTGGTGGGCTGCTGAGGTTCGGTCTCCCTGGCGTGGTCGGGGTGCAGGGCGAAGCTCAGGGACAGCTCCGATGGGGTGGCGTGCAGGCCCTCGCGCTCGCCGATGTGCTCCTGGACCAGCTCCTTCACCGCCCCAAGCTCGTACCAGTTGGACAGCCGGCAGCGCAGCTGGGGATGTGACGCGAAGATCTCCGAGAAGGCGGCGTGGGAGGTGGCGATGTTGCCGCCGTGGCCGTTGACGAAGTGCAGCCGACGGAAGCCGTGGGCGGCCAGGCTGCCGCACCAGTCCTCCAGCACCGCGATCATGGTGCTGGGCAGCAGCGAGATGGTTCCCGGAAACGCCAGGTGGTGCATGCTCATGCCCACGGAAAGCACTGGCGCCACCAGGATGCCGGCGCGCTCGCCGGCGGTGTTGGCCACGCCTTCGGCGCACAGAGCGTCGGTGCCGAGCAGGCCGATGGGGCCGTGCTGTTCGGTGGCGCCGATTGGGATCAGGATGTCGTCGCGCTGCTCGAGGTAGCGCTCGACCTCGGGCCAGGTGGCGAAGCGAAGCTGCATGTCGTCTCCAGGGTCAGTCGGTCTCTGGGAGGGGCAGGCCGGGTAGAGGCAGCCCCGGAAGCTCGCGGTAGCGGTCGAACAGCCAGTCGTGCCGGGTGGTCTTGTCCACCCACTCGCCCTCGATCATCACGGCGGTGGCCCAGCTGGAGAGCTCCAGCGGATCGCCGTTCCAGACCACCAGATCGGCTCGGCCTCCGACCTCGATGCGGCCGACATCCTCGAGCCCGAACACGTCGGCCGGGGTGGCGGTCAACGCCTGCAGGACGTCGCTGTGGCGCATGCCGTCGCGCACGGCGAGGCCCCCCAGCTGTCGCAGGTGGGAGGCGAACAGGGCGCTGTGGTTGGTGAGCAATACGCGCACGCCTGCTTCATCCAGGATGTCGGCGTTGTCGTGGCGGGCGTGGATTCGGTTCCAGCTCGTGGGATCTTGGTTCAGGGGATTGAGCAGTACTGCGATCTCGGCCTCGGCCAGGGCCTCGGCGTGTAGCCAGGCCTCGGCACCGCCGTCGATGACCAGCTTCACGCGCTGCTCGTCGGCGAAGCGGATCAGGGCCTCGATGGTGGCGGCGCGGTCGGCTCCGATGATCAGGGGCATCCACCCTTCGACCACCGGCTGCAGGGCCTCGAGCTCCATGCGTCCGGCGTGCATGGTTCGGCTGCGGTTGTCGTCGAAGGCCTGCGGATCGGCGGCGAAGTCCCGGGCGTCCTGGAGCAGCTCTCGCAGCAGGCGCAGGCCTTCGGCAGGCGAGCCGCCACCCAGACTGGCCCGCATGGCTACCCCGCGCTGCTGCACGGCCTGGGCCTGGGTAACGCCCAGCAGCTGCACCCACGCGGCCTGCCCGGCCACGATGCCACCTCCAGGCATCACCACCGCCGAGGTCAGGCCCTCGCGGCGAGCGATGTCCACGGCGACATGAAGTGGATCGTAGCTGTCACCCACGTCGTGGGCGGAGCGCACGCTGTCGCCCCCAGCGTCGTGGTCGTGGGTTGCGGGCTCGCCCCAGATCTCCTGTAGGCCCAGGGTGCTGCCCACGTGGACCAGGCCCGGGGTGAGCCAGAACTCCTGGGGAAGCTCCATCATCATGCAGGGCTCCCCCGCCCAGCTGCGCTCGACGCTCCCGTCGAGTGCCTGGATGGTTCCTTCGGCCACCAGCACCTCCAGGCCGGTGATCTTGGAACCGTCCACGTGTACCCAGCCCCCGGTGAAGACCGCGCAGGGCGCGGCCAGCGCGCCAGAGATCAACAGCATCGCGGCGATCATGGGCCCACCTCCCGCCCCAGCTCGTAGTCCGACCAGGTCCTGGGGTTGTCCTTGTCCCAGCGAAGAGTCCCCTCGATGAACACCAAGCGAGCCTCGGCGTAGACCGACAACGGATGCTTGGTCCAGACCACTACGTCGGCCCGCTTGCCCGGCTCGAGGCTGCCGGTGAGGTGGTCGATGCCCAGGGCCCAGGCTGGCTGCAGGGTGACCCAGCCCAGGGCCTGGTCCTCGCTGATGTCCATCCCCGCTCGGCGGGCCTCGCGCAGGGCCTTGGCGGCGTCCTGGTTCAGGATCTGGCCGTAGGCGGGCGAGTCGGAGTGGACCATCACGTGGGCCCCAGCCTGCTCGAGCAGGCCGATCCCCTGTGGGATGCCGTCCATGGCCTCCATCTTGAAGCCCCACCAGTCGGTCCAGGTGACCGCGCCCACCTCTCGCTCGGCGAGCACGTCGGCGATCTTGTATGCGCTCGAGGCGTGGTGGAAGGCCCGGATGGAGAAGCCGAACTCGTCGGCCAGCTGCAGCATCCCCAGCATGTCGTCGGCCTGGTAGCAGTGCACCTGCGGATGGATCTCACCTCGCAGCACCCCCACCAGGGTCTCGGTGCTCAGGTCCCGCTCCGGTGGCTCGTCGGGCTCGCCCTCGCTCTTCTTCTTGCGGCCCTTGCCCTCGTCGTCGGTGGCCTGGGCCTGCTCCCAGTCGTCCCACTCCTGCCGGGCGCGCTCGGCGGCGAAGAAGGCCTCGCGCAGCTCGTGCATCGCACCCATGCGGGTGGAGGGCATGCGCCCCTTGTCGCCGTGGAAGCGCTTGGGGTTCTCGCCGCAGGCCATCTTGAGGTGTTCGGGAGCGCCGGGGAAGCGCATGGCGCGGCCGCCGCGGGTGGGCACCAGCTGCATGACCACTCCGCGCCCGCCGATCATGTTGGCCGAGCCTGGGATGGACAGCACGGTGGTGACACCGCCGGATACGGCACGCTGGATGGCCAGATCTTGGGGCTTGAGGGAGTGCTCGGCCCAGACCCCTGCGGTCATGGTCTGGGTGATCTCGTTGCCGTCGTCGTGGGCCTTGGCCCAGGGCCAGGCGTAGACTCCCACGTGGGAGTGGGGATCGATGAGCCCGGGCGTGATCCAGTGGCCCTCGAGGCTCAGCGTCGTGGCTTGGGCGTCCTCTGGCGGCTCACCCGGGCCCAGGGCCTCGATGGTTCCGTCATCGAGCAGCACCCAGCCCGGCTCCCACACGTCCCCCGCCGCGGTCATCACCGTGGCGTCCCGCAGCAGGACCCGGGGGGCCTCGGCGGGCACGGAGGGTTCGAGCGAAGCGAAGCCCCGGGCCTCGATCTCCGCCATTGTGGCGGGCTCCTCCTCGGAGGCGCGGGGGGCCGCGATCAGGGCTCCAGCGAGCAGCAGCTGGATTGTGAGCATGGATCACCTGGGGCGCGCGGTCGGGAAAGGTAGCGCGGCCCCTAGGTGCTTCCCAACGCCTCCCGGTGCTTCTCGAACAGGGGCATCAGCACCTCGTCCTCGTGGGCGGCGTGCAGCAGCAGCAGGTCGATGCCCAGCCGCGCTCGCCGCGTGGTGAGCACGTGGTCAGGGCCGTTCAGCTCATCCTGTGCCACGGCGATCAGATCCTCGATGAGGATGTCCAGCCGCAGCAAGAGCTCCTCGTGCTCCCGCTCGAACTCCGCCAGGCGGGCGTGCAGCTCGGGATCGGGCTCCAGTTCCCGCACCCTGGGGAACAGGATCTGCTCCTCGTAGGTGAAGTGGGGCCGGATCTGACGGCGGTAGTAGTCGGCCAGCTCCAGGATGCGCGCGCGGTTGGCCTCGCCGTACAAGAACTGCGAAGCGGTGCGCATCTGGGCGATCCACTCGACCACCTGGCTGTGCTGGTCGATGGAGATGGGGAGGCTGTTTTCCACGGCTGCTGCACTCATGACCTCATGATTAGCCATGGCCCTGGACGCTCCAAGGCGAGGTGGCGCTGTGGGTGGGAACGCTCACCATCGAGCCGCTGGGGAGGATCCCGAGGCCCGCCACTCTCCACGTGCCGTCGCCGGCGCGAGCGAGCCCGCCGGACTGCGGATACGCTTGCCACGAACAGGCGTACGACGCCGCTTCCCCCGCACAGCCAGGGAGCCGACCATGCGCAGCCTCCAACTCCTCCTCCTCCTCGGCCTGCTCGCCTGCCGCAACGAACCCAAGGAGGAGACAGATCAGCCTCCGGTCGAGACCGGCAGCGAGTTCGTGGATGCCGATGGCGACGGCTACACCGATGATGTGGACTGCGATGACAGCGATCCCGAGGTCCACCCCGACGCCGCCGAGCTCTGCAACGGTGTGGACGACGACTGCGACGAGCTGGTGGACGACGACGACGACTCGGTGACCGACCTGGCCACCTGGTATGCCGACGCGGACGGTGACGGCTTCGGTGATCCCGAGGTCGAGCTGACAGCCTGCGAGGCGCCCAGTGGCCACGTCGAGGACGCCACCGACTGTGACGACGCCGACGCCGAGATCAACCCCGACGCCACCGAGCTGTGCAACGGCATCGACGACGACTGCGACGAGCTGGTGGACGACGATGACGACTCGGTGGCCGACCCGGCCACCTGGTACGCCGACGTGGACGCCGATGGCTACGGCGACGATGCCTCCACCACCCAGGCCTGTGAGCAGCCCTCGGGGCACGTGGACCAGGCCGGAGACTGCGACGATGCCGATTCCGCCTTCCATCCCGGGGC
>CAZHIK010000564.1:0-6328 GCA_964532635.1 uncultured Enterobacterales bacterium | reverse complement strand
GGCCGACACCAAGGGGAGAAGCACCCAATGAGTATTTCGAAGAAGATGCCGACGACCGTTCTAATCGGCCTGACAGTCGTGGCTGGCGCATCGAGCCTATTGCTTTTTGGGTCGGCGATCTCCGATACCTCGCCTACCACTGAGAACTACGGGGAGTCGATCACCTGGGTACTCGAAGACGCAGCAGAGCCAGCCCTCTCGATTTCTGGCGAGCCAGGAACCGCCTTGACCGTCGAGTTCTTGGCAGTTCTCGACTGGCGCGAGCATCGGTGGGAAGTCGGACCATACGAAATCGGTAGCGACGGAACTGTAGAGTTCGATGTCGTTGTGCCAGATGATGCGTTCCTCCATTCTGCTGCGGCCGACTACCTCACGGAGCTCATCTGCTTTGTAGACTTCGAAGGGCACCGCAATACTGCGCCTCCGACCTACATCGCCTGGCCCAATGGGGCCGAGCAGAGCGCGGAGATCTGGGGTCTCGTCACCCAGAAGACGCTGGCACCAGACGGCGTGGTGAACTCTGAGCTGCGGGGCGCATCCACGGCCTCGGACGAGTGGGTGATGCCCGATGTGGGACAGGATCCGGCGGCCACTTCGAGAACCGCTGCGTCGAGTTCGAGCCGCACTAGCGATACGGGAGTCACGGAATGATGTCACTGCTACTGCCTGTCCTCGCTCTTCTGGCGCCCTCGGCTCACGCCACCCCTGTAAACGTAGAGGTCTGTCTACAGTTCAACATCGAATTCGAAGATGACTGGGGCGATTTCTGGGCGGATAACACCGTTCATCGCATCGCCCGCGGCGTTCAGATCAGAGTGACCGACGACGACTCCACAGACTTCTACTACTTGGATGATTCCACTGGCTGCAAGGACATTACGGTCGATGTCAGTGGGCCGAGCAAGAACTACCAGCTCGTTGCCCGGACCAAGGCGCAAGTGAATGGGGTGGATATCGAGACCCACGCCAGTGACGATCCGGACTACGATGTCAGGCCGATCCACACTGTATCCTGGACGGTGTCGGCCAACGACAAGTCCATCACCAAGACACTACCTCCTACGGCTCGGTGGCAGGTGCTGGCCGTGGGTACGTGGATCTTCAATCGTAACGATTTCGATCTGGCCTCTGGCCCGACCAGAGACTGTTGTACCTCTGGATACGATGCTGATGGAACATGCGCGAGTCCCGACTATGAACCTGTTGAAGATACCGTCCACTACTTCATCGATACTGACGGTACGACGTGCGGTGGCAAAAGCAACTTCGACAACCAGCCGAACGCCATCAAGTTCCGCTCGACATGCCTCAACAAGCAACTGTGGGCCCACGAAACAGGTCACCTAGTAGTGATGATGAGAATGGGAGGAAGGACAGATGACGAGCGTGATGCTGGCCTGAACAAATGCATGGGGGATTGGAGAATCGAGGAAACGAGCCCCATAGACACCGGGCATGACGCCACAGCTCGAGGAGTGTTCACGAAGGAATACATGTCCGTCGCATTCCGGGAGGGATGGGGTGAGTTCTTCACGACCTGGGCGTGGAATCGGAGAACAGAGAGCGACTGCGAATTCATGGCATTAAAATTCTTCAGCGACTTCGATCTGGATGGAGAGGTCGACAACGATGTTGCCACCGGGCAGGACTTCCTGATGGACTGTGTCGGTACGCCGTTCATCGGCACAGACCCAACGCCGTGCGCGATGGACGATGAGAACTGGCTGGACGATCTCGAGGCCTATGCGGATGACGCCGGGTGTCAGGCCGCTGGTGCTCAAGTGGACTACAATCGGTCCACGGTGTACGACGTGATGAAGTTCTTCTGGGTGCTCACATCGGACTCCACCAATCCCATTGATCCCTCGGATCTTGCAGAAATCTACATCGATATGTGCCCTCGTGGCTGGTCAGGCGATGACACCGAGTACCTCATCGATTCGGACGAAGGGCCGTTGTACCGTCTGGATCTCGCGGCGGAAGCGCATCCGTCCATCGAAACTCAAGTCAAGAACGCCGCTGACGACCATCTCTGATCACTCTCGAGAGCGAGCGGGCAGCCAGTCCCGGACTAGTCGCGACGATCGGGATACGAGCCGCAGGCCCCGCCACGGAACGCTTCCCCGGTCGCCAGTGGGCTCAGACGTTGCAGACCCAAGGCGATGTCGCTGAAGATAAGACAGGCAGACGGAACGGATGACAGGTAGGATAGGACCCGGACGCACACCCTGTGAGAAGCCATGACGCCGACCCCACATTTCTTCGCGATCTTGCTGCTCGTCGGTTGCGATGGCCGCTGCGCCAATTCCCAGCCGAATGGCGACGATAGCGCTGTGCCTATCGATACAGCAGGGCCGGACACCGAGACGCCAGACGGAACAACTTGGCGAGCGTACTACGACCAGAGGCTCGGTACGGCGCTGGCAACTGGGCCCGGTGCTTTCCTGGTGCTTTCTGGACCAAGCAAGGGCAGCGAACACTGGGAGGATACCGAGGAGGCGCAGATCTTCCTGCTCAACACCACCACCGGAGACCTGGATGATGACTCCTTTGCTATCATCAAGGGCGGCTGGCCTACCGAGGATGGTGCGTACTACATCCGCACCAGACTGGGCACAGAGGTGGTGCTGCCTGGAGACGCGACGGGAGATGGCGAACCGGACGTGCTGCTGTTCACCGACTCCGGGGACGGCGACCTCGAGGAACCGGCCTATCTCTTTCCGGGCCCAGTGAACGGAGAGGTGTACGTTCAGGATGCCGGGGTTCTACCCATCAGCGGCCCGGATGGGTGGGACGGAGCGCGCTGTGGTGATCTTGACGAAAACGGAGTGGACGAGCTGTGCCTCACGAGCGGTGTCGTCTTTGGCCCAGTGGGAGACAGCCCAGAACCTACGCTCACATGGAGCGGTTCCGACACCACATCAATGGACATCGCTGCGGCCGACCTCGACGCCGACGGCATCAATGAGCTTCTCATCACGGATCCGGGCGCTGACGCGATGTACCGACTAACCGCGTACGAGCCTAGCGATGTCGAACTTGCGACTGTTGCCGAAACATCCTGGACCGCCCCTACCGGGGAATCCCAAGGCATTGTCGCGGGCGACGACTTGAACGGTGACGGCCTCGGGGATGTCGCAGTTGCATGGAACGATGGTGAAGACACCATCATCTACGTTCTTACGGGCTTGGGCGGTGGGCCGCTCGAAAATGCCGCTGCTTCTGTTCGTATACCCACTGCCGCAATGGCTGTGGGAGACCTCAATGGAGACCAGGGCCAGGACCTCATCATAGGTGGCGAGGGTTCGGTGCGAATCTTTCTCGGCCCGATGGAGGCTGGCAGCTATGAGCCTCGACAGGCTTCGGCTCATCTGGTGGGTGCCGAGCACCCCGATGATGGCTTCGGGGATGCATTGGTGACCATCAGAAGGAACGGGGCCCGTGCCGACGAATTGGTGGTTGGCGCCCCCGACACCACCGAGATCAACTCGAGCCTCACTGGCGGAATGGTCTACCTTGTAGACGGGATTTTCTAGAAGCGCAGTCCGCTGACCTCGTGCTGTACCAAAACCCGCTCCCGTCCTGTACCAAAACCCGATCCACCCCAAGTTCTCGCCCACAACGGCTCACCTTGATGTCCGAGACCCTCACCGGTCGAGCCACCAGCAGAATGCAGAGCTCTGATCACGCCCCTCGAGGCGATGCCTTCGGCCAGGACATCGACTCCGAGATGCACGTCGTTCGTTGGAACCAGGCTCCACTGCCCCAGCGTCCGGCGATGTTGATGCGCGAGCCTGAGGTCAGGCCGCCTCACGGTAGTAGAACCGCAGCAACCCCCCTACCCTCTCCCGGCACCGCACCTCGCCCTCCAACGATGGTCCGCTGTCTCCAGGCTCGATCAGCGCCCCCCCGAGCCCCTGGTGAGGCCGCTCAGCGTTGTAGTGCCTGACGTACTCCGTCACCGCCCACCGCAGATGGGCAGGTCCCAGCGGGATGATGTGGTCCAGGCACTCCGACTTGATGGAGAGCACAAAGCGCTCGACGATGGCGTTGAGGTTCGGGCTCCGCGCAGGCAGCCGAACAGGCTTCACGCCGGCACCTCCGAGCATCGCCCTGAACGCCACTGTGAAGAGCGGATCCCGATCCATGATCATGACGCGCTTCCCGAGCAGGAACCCGTCCACGGCATCGGTGAGGTTCCGCGTCACCTGCTTCATCCAGGCTTCGTTGGGCTCGCAGGTGATCCCCGCGATCTCGACCCTGCGGGTCTGCAGGTCCATCACCACGAGCACCCAGTGGCGCACAAGACCCCCGAGAGTCACCACCTCCACGGTGAAGAAGTCCACCGCGACGATGGCCCCCAGGTGCCGGCGCAGGAAGCTCTCCCAGCTGGTGGTCCGGTTTCTCTCCGGTGCGGGTTCGAGCCCGTTCTCGAGCAGGATCCGCTTTACGGTGCTCCGGCTGATGGTGTACCCCAGCTGGTACAGGCCGTCCCGGATGCGTGTGTAGCCCCAGGTCGGGTTTTCCCTTGCCATTCGCAGCACGAGCATCGCGGGTTCGCCACGCTTCTTGGGGCGGCCCGACCCACGGCGGACCGAGCCGTCGTACCGCTTGGCCACCAGCCTCCGGTACCAGCGCAGGATGGTGTCGGGGTCACGATGCACGCGACCTCCCCGAGCTTGCTCCGACCCAGCACCTTGCCTCGCAAGGCCAGCCGCCGCCTTTGGCGGTCATTCAGGCGAAGCCGCCGACCGCCGAGCTGTTCCCGGAGCACGCGGTTCTCCTCGATGAGGCAGGCGATGACGGCCTGTTGGCGGCGGTTGATCCAGCCGGCCGCGAGCATGACGATGAACTGCAACAGCAGCGAGGGTGAGTCTGCGGACATATCGTGCTCATCGGCCCTCCGAGCCATGAGGCCCACAGCCTGCGACGCTCGCCCAGGCATCCGGGATAGTTGGGGGCAGCCCCACACCGAGCGCTCCTTTCTCCCATGCCAGGCTCCGATCTCGACCGTCGCCTCGCCTCCCTCGACCGCGCTCAGCTCGTGGCGCTGATCCACCGGCTCCTCTCCCGTTTCCCGGACCTCGAGGATCTCGTCCAGCTGCCCCTTCCCGGCGAGACCCAGCCAGCGGATGCCCGCCAAATCAGGGTCCAGGTCACCCGGATCCTGCTCACCATGGGTGATGACTGGCAGGCGTCGATCCGGGCGCAGCGCGATCTCTTGCCCCTGCTGGCAGTAGGTCGCCAGTACCTTCAGCGAGGAGCACGCAGCGACGCGCGCACGGTCTTCGCCACCATCGCCAGCACCATCCTCGAGCACTACGAGCAGCTCCGTGACGAGGAGAGCGAGCTCGCTGGCATCGTGAACGACTGCGTCGAGGGGCTCGGAGCCTGCCTGGCCGAGAGCGAGCGTGGCAGCGAACGCGAAGCACTGCTCGGCGACGTCTTCGCGGTCTACCGCTGGGACGCGCTGGAGAGCGGCGGCTACGGCATGGACACCGCTCCGCACGACATCCTGCTGGCCCAGACCACCCAGGAGGAGCGAAGGCTGCTCGCCAGATGGACCCGGGATGCCCTTGGGAGGGTCACTGGCGAATATGCCCTGCCGCGAAGGCGGAACGGGGGACGCTTCGTGCTGGACCTGGTGGGCTCAGAGCTTGGAGACGCCGAACGCGAGAGCTTCTACACGGAGGCCAGGCTCGACCGCTCCCTGATGTCACTGCTGCTTAGCCAGGAGCGAACACGCGAAGCCCTCGAGCTGCTGGGTAGGTGCACCTCGAGGGATCTCGCCTGGATGGCAGAGAAGCTGATGGGGGCGGGGATGCGGGCGGAGGCCCTCGAGCTGGCCTCCCATCACCCAGCTGTGCTCGAGATGGGCAACCACGTCCTCGACCAGTGGATGGAGAAGCCAGAACTCCTGACACGCGGAGGACGCGATCCGCATAGAAGCACGGTTTCCGAAGATCGGCCTTCGAGGCACTGATCACCAACTCTTGACGAGCCACGCCGACCGTCTGGAGCCGTCGTCCGATACGATGAGACATGGCCAACGACCGACCGACACAAGGTGTGCAGCAGACACTCCTGGGCCCTGAACCCGATGACGTCATCATCGTGAACGCCGACTGCGCGATCCATGAAGACGAAGGGATTCGTGTGGCGATGGTCTGCGGGTTCCCTGTGGCCCGGTACGCAGTGGGCGAGCGAGTGGGTGAGCACCTGTTCGTGGTGAACGCGCAGCTTTCGGGGTTCGCGACGCAGGAGGAGTTGTCGGAAGCGCTGGGTCTGAGCCTGCGGACGGTGCAGCGCATCAAGCAGCGGTTCGTGG
>CAZHIK010000563.1:4530-6338 GCA_964532635.1 uncultured Enterobacterales bacterium | reverse complement strand
GACCGCCAGCCGTCCTCCGGTCGCGCTGCCCAACACGTTGGCCAGAGCAAGCCACCAGGACCCCGCGCGCAGCAGATCGAGGGTCTCGTGGCCAAAGGTGCTGAACGTGGTGAAGGCGCCCAGCAGGCCCACCATCAGGAACAGGCGCACGTGGGGTGGCCAGTCGGGGCGCGCCTCCACCAGGGCGAAGATGATCCCGATGAACAGGCAGCCGAGCATGTTGGCAGCGAAGGTGCCGAAGGGGAAGCCCCGGCCCGCGAGGCGCTGTACCCAGCTCGACAGGCCCCAGCGCGCCACGGCGCCCACGAAGCCGCCGCAGCCCACCGCCAGCAATTCGGTCATGGGCTAGCGCTCACAGGAGCCAGCTGCTCCGCTCGGGTCGTGGACCGGCGCGCGGCGCCGCTGCAACAGCCCGCCCAGGTCCGGGATCTGCTTGTTGGCCGTCAGGAACGCGAACAGCCCCGCGGCCTGCATGTATTTCTTGACGTCCCGCGGTGTGTGGATCTCCCCAAGGTGCCAGCGCCAGATCTTCGGCCTCAGGTAGAACTCCCTGTAGAAGCGGCGATGAAGCTCGATGAGGTCTCCGGGCTCGAGGCCCCAGGGCACAAAGGTTGGCTCCCAGAAACTGGTGAGGTCGGTGGAACCGTCGATGATCCGCCCGTAGGTGTCGCCGTGCTCGGCGAAGATCTCTTCCTGGCGGGTCTTGGGGAGCACGGTGTTGATCTGCACCGTGATGTCGTGCAGGGGGATGCTCTTGGCGAACTCGATGGACTCGAGGATGGTGTCGCGGTTGTCCACCAAGTGGCCCACGATGAAGAAGGCCTTGGGCCGCAGCCCGACCTCGTGGGCCGAGGTGATGGCGCGGCGGATGATGTCCTTGGTGATGCCCTTCGAGATGAACTCGAGCACCGAGGCCGAGCCCGACTCGATGCCAAAGCGGGTGCGCCAGCAGCCGGCGTCCACCATGCGCTGCAGCAGCGGGTGGTCCACCACCTCGACCCGGGAGGAGCAGGTCCAGGAGATGGGGATGCGGCGGCGGATCATCTCGTCGCAGATGGACCAGACTCGCTTCTTGGAGACGCAGAAGAGGCTGTCGACGAAGGCCAGGTCCTCTGCGCCCAGATCGCGCACCACGTGCTCCATCTCGGCCACGATGCGGTCCACGCTGTGGCTGCGGTAGCCCGAGGCGGCTTTCTGGCAGAACACGCAGCGGTGGGGGCAGCCCCGGCTGGTGATCATGGCGACCTTGGGCAGGCCGTGCTCGTCGATGGGAATGGGCCGGTACAGCTCCGGGGGGATCAGCCGCCGAGCCGGCATGGGGAGCGCGTCGAGGTCCTTCCACTTGGGGCGCGGGGCGGTGTAGTGCAGGCCGCCGTCATCGTCGTGCAGCACCAGGCCGCGGACATCGCGCAGGGGCTTGACCCCGCGGTAGTGTTCCGCCAGCTCGACCATGGTGTGCTCGCCCTCGTCGAGCACGCCCACGTCGAAGCAACGGTGAGCCATGGCCAGCTCGGGCAGCAGGGTGACGTGGTGGCCGCCCAGGACGATGGGGACGGAGGGCAGCGCACCCTTCAGGGCCTCGGCCAGCTCGACCGCGGACTGGAAGCCTACGGTGGTGGAGCCCAGGCCCAACACGTCGGGCCGGAAGGCCTCCGCCCGGCGCACGGTGCCAGCCACGTCGAGCTGCTCGGCAGCGGCGTCGATGACGTCGACCTGGTGGCCGGCTTCGAGCAGAGCCGCGGCGATGTAGAGCAACCCCAAGGGCGCGGAGTTGTAGAACAGAAACGCCGTGACGGGGCTCACGGAGC
>CAZHIK010000563.1:0-4520 GCA_964532635.1 uncultured Enterobacterales bacterium | reverse complement strand
TACACGATGTCGCCGATCTCCTGGCGCAGCTGCTCCTCGCTCAAGGCCTCGGTGTTGTTCCACTGGATGACCATGTCGCTGTCGATCAGGTAGGTCTTGACCTGGGTGGTGCTGGCCCACTCGCCCCGGACCTCGTGGTCGGGATCGTACAGCACGGTGCCCAGGCCGTAGTACTCGGCCCAGGCCTCGGCGGCCTGCTTGTCCGCGTCGACCCCCGAGCCGTCGAGGAAGAGCATGGTGACGACCTCGACGTCGTAGGAGGAAAACTCCGACTCGATGTCGGGCAGCCACTCGCAGATGGCCTGGAAGTTGTAGCTGGCCCCGTAGCCGAGCACGATGACGATGGGGTGGCCGCCGTGCCGGTACAGCCGCCACTCGTTGTCGCGTTGATCGGGGGCCACCAGGTTCATGGCCACATCGCCGCGGTCGTAGCCCTCGCCCTCGTAGGGTGGAGAGGTGTCGATGACCGGTGTGGTGTCGCCGGTGTCGTCCACCTGGACCTCGGTGTCTTCGGCGGTGTCCATCCCTGTGTCGTCGCCCCCGGTGTCGTCGCCCCCGGTGTCGTCGTTGGGGGTGATCAGGGAGTCGTCGTTGCTGTTGCCGTTGCCGCCAAAGCCGGGACGATCGTTGCCACAGGCGTAGAGCACCATGGCCACGGTGACGCCGGCCGCAAGCAGGGGGAACGGGATCCTGGGGAGGGGCTTCATGGCGAGGCCTCCGGGGGTGTGTCCGTGCTCGGGACAATGTAGCATTGCGGCATGAAGCCCGAACCGTATTCCCTGACACGAATCGTGCAGGCCCAGCGCCTGCTGGTGCTCACAGGAGCCGGCGTCTCGGCCGAGAGCGGCATCCCCACCTTCCGCGGATCAGGCGGATTGTGGCGGGAGCACAGGGCCGAGGAGCTGGCTACCCCCGAAGCCTTCGCCCGGGATCCCGCGCTGGTGGGGGAGTGGTACCAGTGGCGACGTTCCATCTGCAACGAGGCCCAGCCCAACCCGGCGCACCGGGTCATCGCGGCTCTCGAGGAGCGGGTGCCCACGTTCCTGCTGGCCACCCAGAACGTCGACGGCCTGCACCAGCGGGCGGGCTCCGAGCAGCTCATCGCCCTGCACGGGAACATCGACGACGCTCGCTGCACCCACTGTAGCAACATCTTCGACCTGGGGACGGACCCACCGGCCATGCCCCCCTGCCCCGCCTGCGGGGCGCTGTCCCGGCCCCACATCCTGTGGTTCGGCGAGCAGTACTGGCCCGGAACCCTCGAGACCGCCTGGGCCTACGCCGCCCGTGCCGACGCGGTGCTGGTGGTGGGCACCAGCGGCGCGGTGGGTCCCCCGGCCTACCTGGCGCTCGAGGCCATCCAGCGGGGGGCCTTCAGCTTGGAGGTGAACCCTCAGCCCTCGAGCCTGAGCGACGCGGTGGACCTGCACCTGCAGACTGGCGCCGTGGAGGCGCTGGGATGGATCGCCGAGGCGTTCGGGCTGGAGGTCTAGGGCATCCAGACCGCGCAGCCGGCCTCCGCGGGGAGGCCCTGGAAGGCGGTGGCCGCGCAGGCGTCACAGGCCAGCGCGCCGTCGAAGTCCAGGCTCCAGGGATCATCGCCGTGGACCAGCAGGCTGCCGCTGGCGGGCTCGACCGCGCAAGCCTCGAGGTCGATGCTGACGGTGCCGCTCACGGCGGTGGGCTCAAGGCCGGGGGCCGCCACCGCACCTTCGACCACCAGGTCGTAGCGGTCGGGGTAGCCGGTGATGGGGAAGAGGCTCGAGGACAGGTCCACCGTGGCCGCGCCGAGGTCGCAGGGGCGCTCGAGGCCGCAGGCGGTATAGCTGGCCCCGATGGTCACCAGCTCGCCGGTGGGGGCCCACTCCACCGCACCGTCGAGGTACAGCAGGGTGTGGCCGTGGGGGTCGACCCACTGCAACCCGTTGCCCGCCACCCATGCCCGCTCGGGGCCCTCGAAGCGCTCGAGGCTGCCGAACAGCATCGAGCCGTCGGACAGAGCGCAGTCGCCCTCGAAGCGCTCGAGGCCGCTCGGGTCCACGCTGTGGACGGGGCAGCCGGGCTTCGAGGGCAGCCACAGAGCCGGGGGATCCAGCAGGGCCACCGCCTGGGTGGGCAGCGCCAAGCCGAAGGCCTGGGCCGCAGGGGTGGGATCCAGGGGCTCCAGCCCCGGGTCGTCGAACCCGGGAACGAGCACGCAGCCGCCCAGCAGGGGCAGGATGGCGACAAGGGGACGCATCAGCCCCGTTCTAGACGGGATCGACGGCACCGTCAACAGCTACACGAAGCGGTGACATGAAGGGACGGGAGGGGGGGCCCTCGGCCCTGTCAGTCCACGCGCAGGTAGCGGAGCTCGAAGCTGAAGGGGACGGGCAGCAGCGCGCTGTCGTAGGTGACGCGGGACAGGAGGGTACGGCCGTCGGGCTGCAGCTCGAAGGTCTGCTCGCGGCCCCCCATGTCGTTGGCGAAGGTCTGGACGAGCATGTCCGCCGAGACCAGGGCCTGGCTGACGGTGTAGGTGTCGTCGCCCTGCAAGGCCTGCCAGTCGAAGGGCTGGCCGTCCACGCTGCTGGTGAAGATCGGGGTGCTGCCGCACGCGAAGCTCACGCTGGAGTCCTCCATGTGGAACACGGGCAGCGGACAGTAGCGGGTGACGGTGCGCAGGTAGGGGCGCAGCACCGGCCGGACCAGGGGATTGAGGGCCTGGACCACCCGCTCGATACCCTCCTCGATGCTGGCGTGGTCGCCATCCCTGTCCACCTGGACGAAGCGGCCCTCGAGGGCGAAGTCGCCCCGCGCCGACTCCAGCTCCGCGGCGGCGTCGCCGGGCACGGCCGCCAGCGCCAGGCACAGCAGCGCGATCCCGCCAGTGCAGGTGCTCGAGACAGCGCGGGTGGGGTGGGTGCTCATCACTCTCGCTCCAAGCTACACATCGGCTGCGTCGGCTGATCGGTTTAGACTCGGGACCTGATGACAGGTCCGGGAGCCCACATGTCAATCCTCACCCTCCTCCCCCTCGCCCTGCTGACCCTCTGCCTCGCCTGTGGTGACAAGGACGACACCGGGACAGCGGCGCCCGACGATACGGACGGCGAGACCGACACGGACTCGGACAGCGACACCGACACCGACACCGACACCGACGCGGACTCGGACAGCGACACCGACACCGACACCGACCAGCCCGTGGACCAAGACGGCGACGGCTACGCCAGCATCGAGTCGGGGGGAGACGACTGCGACGACAGCGACGACGGGATCCACCCCGGCGCCACCGAAGCCTGCAACGGGGTCGACGACGACTGCGACCCAGCCACCAGCGAGGACGGCGTGGCCACGCTGTCGGATGGGCACAGCTACAGCGTACTGCAGGACGCCATCGCCGACGCCAGCCTCGGCGACACCGTCAGCGTCTGTGCCGGCACCTGGGCCGAGGCCCTCGTCATCGACCGCGACCTCACCGTGGTGGGCGTCGAGGGCGCCACAGCCACCATCATCGACGCCGGCTCGCCCACCGTGGCCACCTCGACCGTGACCGTCTCGAACGCAAACGCCGTGCTCGAGGGGCTGACCCTCACCGGCGGTACAGGCAGCTGGAACGACGGCAACACCTGGGGTGGCGGCCTGTCCGCGGGAACCGCGACGGGTGTAGAGCTGATCGACTGCGTGGTCGAGGGCAACCAGGCCGACTTCGGTGGAGGGGTGGCCGGACCGTCCATCTACCCCCGCGGGCTCACCCTCACCGACACCGTGATTCGGGACAACGAGGCAGCGTTTGCCGGCGGAGGATTCCTGATCTTCCACGGCGCTCTGGCGGGCACGGAGGTCAGTGGCAACAGCGCCCCGTACGGAGGGGGAGGCGCGGTGTTCTACTGGGACGTCACCGCCGACGCCGACACGGTGATCCAGGACAACCAGGCCAGCGACGCTGGCGGAGGCGTCTACATCTGGGACGAGGGCCAATTCCTCGTGACCGGCACCAGCCTGCTGCGCAACACGGCGATGAGCAGCGGCGGAGCCATCCATCTCGACGACGGGGCGGCCGACGGCGCCGGCTGTGACCTGGGCACAGGTGCGGACGACAACAGCCCCGACGACATCGCGGTCCAGACCCGCCAAGGCGTCATCAGCTACACGGCTGGGGCCCTCGTCGACTTCGCCTGCAGCACCTCCCTGGGGGAATGCACAGGCCTGTAGGCACGCTCGCCCTCCGCTGCCGAGCCCAGCTGGCGTCGAGCCGGCAGCGACGCCTGCACGCCCAGGTCCAGCGGCATCAATTCTCCTCTTTGTTCCCGCTCGATTCTTTTTTCTACTATTTTGATAGATTTTCTTCTTGCCATATGCGGACCGCGGGGAGTATCCAGTATCTGTCAGCCAGCTCACCTTCCCGGAGTTGCCCATGACCGCTGCAGCCCTTCGCGCCTCCTTCGAAGCCACACACGCACGCCAAGAGCGCATTCGCAGCGGATGGCAGGCGCTCGGGCAGGTAGACTGCCAGCAGCCCGAGCGCCTGCTCGCCC
>CAZHIK010000562.1:0-6341 GCA_964532635.1 uncultured Enterobacterales bacterium | reverse complement strand
GGAGGCGGGGTCGCCACCCCCCCGAATGTGGGCCTGAAGCCCGTGCAGGCCGATGACTGCGAGGCGGTCTGCCGACGGACCCAGGAGCACTGCGGCCTGGATCACTGGAGCACCGAAGGGTCGCCCCTGTTCTGCTTCATGACCTGCGAGTCCGGCAAGGACGGCGCCGCGAAGACCAAGGCGCAGGCGGCCTGCGCGGCCGAGGCCAGTGACTGCGCCGCGGTGGAGGCCTGCATCACGGACACCAGCCCCATGGACGCCTGGATCGTGATCCTGGGCGGCTCGGTGGACAAGCACGACGCCGAGCGCCTGCAGAAGGCGTACCAGGACGCCGGCGGCCCCGAGTGGGGCCCCTACCCGCAACTGCTACCCTCGGCGGAGATCGAGGGGCTGAATCCAGGGTTCTGGATCGTGGTGACCGCGATCCACGCGGAGCTGGGCACGGCCAATGCCCTGCGGGACCACCTCCGGAGCCTGAGCCTCACCGACGCCGATACCAGCGGCACCTACGTCAAGGCGGTCAAGCACGACGACCCCATGGGCCAGACCCTCGAGACCCTGAGCGAGGACGGCTGGAAGGCCATCATCATCTGGCAGGCCACCACCGAGACCAGTGAGGACTGGGCCTGGTTCACGGGTGATGTCGAGACCGCGGCCAAGGCCGCCGGGATCACGGTGGTGTGGGGCGGCGACAGCGAGCAGGTGAAGCTCGAGGTCGGCGAGGGCCAGGAGACGACGGTGAACCTGAAGGGGGTGCCGGAAGCACCCGTGGGCTACGTCTTCGCCCGCGCCGGAAGCGAGCCCCTGTTCGTCCAGCACGACATGGCGGACTCGGTGCTGCGGTCCGCGAGCAGCTACTTCGGGGTGGAGATCGCGCGGTAGCGGGAGCCCCGGGCATCAGCGGGAGGGGGTGAACCCCTCCCCTACATCGGCCCTCGCGAGGCCGGAAAGGAACGTGGCGGCACAGGGCCCGATCAATCCCTCGGCGCGCAGGGCTCGCCGGGGCCTTCGTCCTCGCTCTCTTCCGGCACCGGCTCCTCGTCGTCGATGTACCCCAGGGCGCGCAGCGCCTCGGCGCTCTCGGGATCGAAGCCTCCCAGATCGCGGCCCTCGGCCGGGGGCTCGGGAGCCACGCCGTAGGTGAGGGCCACCCGGGTCTTGGAGCCGGTGGTGCGCAGCAGGCGCCGACTGCGGCCGTCGGCGGCCGGGACATCCTTGTCGGCGTCCCACTTGGCGCTGCTGCAGTCCTTGCCGCGGCGGGCCTCGACCAACAGGTCGGCCACCAGGCTCGGGGCCGGCTCGTTGGGCAGCACGAAGACCTCGCGGGTGCCCGACATGCCCCCCAGCCAGGTGGCCACCACGGTGGAGCCGGACACCTCGACCTCGGCCGCCGACTTCTCGGTGGGGTCGGCCCCCACCCACGCTGCGCGCACGCCACCCGGCACGTGGAAGGTGACCTCGAGGTCCTGCTTGGAGGTGGTTCGCTCCGGACGAAGCCTGAAGCCCAAATCGACCGTGCGGTCGAGAGACAACCCCAGGGCCGCGCGACGCTCGGGGAGCGAGTCGCTGTCCTTGGCCAGGTCGTCCTGCTCACCCGGGTCGGCCGACAGGTCGTAGAGCTCTTCCTTGCCGGCCTTGGTGCTGTACTTGGAGCTGCCATCGAGCACACCCCACTGCTCGTCGCCGTACAGGGGGCGACCGAAGCCGTGCAGGCGCTGGTCGAAGGCCTGGACCACTGCGGGCTCGCCCGCGGCCAGGGGCAGCATGGACAGTCCGGTGACGTCGTCGTCGTAGGGGATGTCGAGCAGGTCGAGCAGGGTGGGCGCCACGTCGAGCAGGCTGACGGTGGAGGGCACGCGCCCCGGCTCGATGCCCGGCGCCTTGACCACCAGCGGCACCGCCAGCAGCTCTTCGTAGACGGTGTGGCCGTGCTCGAAGCCCCGGTGATCCCAGAACTCCTCGCCGTGGTCGGAGAAGACCACCGCGAGGTCACGGGGGCCCAGCTCCTCGAGCACCCGGGCGATCTGGTCGTCGACGTAGCGGATGGCGCCGTCATAGCGGTCGATGACGTACTGGCGGGCTTCGTCCTTGCCCTTGCCCTTGGCGGCGGACAGCACGTCGTTGCGCAGGAAGGAGCCCTTCAGACCCGAGGGAGCCTTGCCCGCCCACATGCGCTTGTACTTGCGGGGCTCGGTGTAGGGCAGGTGGGTGTCCATCAGGTGGAGCATGACCACCGCGGGCTGATCGTGGTGGTCGCCCAGCCAGTCCTCGAGGCGGTCCACCTGGTCGGTGGCCCGCGGCCAGTTCTCCACGAAGTGGTGACTCCAGCCGTCGGCCATCTCGAAGTTGGCGCTCAGATAGACGTTGCCCACGAACGCCGCCGAGACCCAGCCGGCACCGCCCAGGCGCTCGGGCAGCGAGGGCCGCCGACCCCAGAACTCGGGCTCAGCGCCCAGCAGCAGGGCCCGCGCGGAGGGGAGGGTCCAGGGGGCGGGGGTGCGAGCGGCCTCGAACACGGCGGCATCCTGGGACCAGGCGCTGAGCCGCGGCATGGTGTCGCGCTCGTAGCCGTAGATGTCGAGGTGGTCCCGGCGAAGGGTGTCGATGAAGATCAGCACCACCCGCGGGGGATCCGCCTGGGGGGTGTAGAGGCTGGGTTCGCCGGCGAAGACGTAGTCGTAGGTCGCGGTGGTCCCGGGATCCGTGACCAGGGACAGCTCCACCCGCTGCCCCGCCCAGGCGCTCAGGTCGGCCCGCACGACCTCGACCTCGCCCGGCTGGACCTCGAAGCGCTCGACGAGCTGGGGCGCGGCACCCGCCGCGGCCACCCGGACCTCCAGGGCGGCGCCGTCGCTGGGCTCGAGATCGGCGACCTCGGGCTCGAGCATACCCAGCTCCATGCCCAGAATCCCCGCGGGAGGCACCGTGACCGACCAGGTGGCCGAGGCCGGAGCCGTGGCGGTCGGTGTGGCCCTGCCAGGCCCCGCGTAGGGCGAAGTCGGCGTCGGAGTCGTGACTGGACCAGGCACGGTTGAGCTCGCGCTCGCGCTCGCTGGCCCGTCCGTAGACCATCTCGAAGGCCCCTTCGGCCGGAGGCTCGTCGGCCTCGACATGGATCTGCAGGGTGCGGGCCGCGAAAGACCAGGTGTCGGCCCGAGGCTCCTGGCGGGAGCTGCGCCTGAAGGTGAAGACGTCGTCGTTGCCGGCCAGGTGCAGGCTCATGCCCGCCGGCGGTCGGATGAAGAACAGCGAGCGCAGCCGGATGGGCAGCTGGGTCTCGAAGCTGTGCACCCCGTCGGTGCTGCGCCGCAGGCGGAAGGGACCCCGCAGGGGGATGCGATCGGGCACAGCCACGCCGCCGCGACTGTCGGCAGGCAGCCGCACGCTCACCAGCAGATCGGGCTGCCGAGCCAGCAGCACCGGTGCCGGCCCTTCAAAGGGGACATCCGCGGGCGCCTGCACCCCGCCAGGCCCACAGCCGACGGTCAGGGCCCCGAGCAGGGACAGGAGACGAAGCATGGCGAAACGAACCCGCGGGATGTGCAGGCTAGTCCTCGCGGCGACGGGTCACGGCGAGGCCCAGGGAGGCCAGCAGGCCCATGATGCCCAGACCCACCGGAGCGGCGTTGCAGCCAGTGACGGCGTCGGAGGTGTCGATCTCGATCTCGGCCGCGCCCATGCCCCCGGGGCCACCGATGTTGAGCAGCACGCGGTAGACGCCTTCTTCCGGCAGCTCGATCTTGGGGGACCAAGCGGCGATCTCGTCGATGACGGTGTCACCGTCGTAGACCTGCCACAGGATGGTGTCGAGGCAGCCGTAGGTGGAGGTGTCGGTGCGGTTGACCAGCTGGTACTGCAGGCCCTCGACGTGCTCGTAGGTGAACAGGCCGCCGTAGGCCTCGCCGGTCTCGGGGTTGAGGCCCGGGCTGGGCAGCTCGCAGGCCACGATGTAGGCGCGCTGGTTGTAGTCGAACGACCAGTCACCGCAGGACTCGTTGGTACCGTTGATGGTGACCACCACGGTGTACTGGCCCTGCTCGGTGTAGGTGTGGCAGGGGTTGAGCTCGGCGGAGGTGGTGCCATCGCCGAAGTCCCACTCCACGCCGGTGACGTTGGCGTTGTCCGACGCCATCAGCTCGAAGCAGATCTCGAGGGGCACGCCGCCGAAGCGCTCGTCGTCGGTCTTGAAGGTGGCGAAGGGACCGTACAGAGCGTTGATGCCCGAGATGTCGTCGGAGTTGATCTCGGCGCGGTCGAGGTCGCAAGCGCCGGCCTGCCAGTACATGGTGGCGTAGAACAGGGTCTCGTCGGTGCAGACGTCGTTCTCTTCGCAGCTGTGGGCCATGCCCCACTGGTGGCCGATCTCGTGGGTGGCGACCAGCTCGATGCCGTTCTGTTCGCCGGTGCAGGCTTCTTCGAGCTCTTCCGTGATGCCCCAGTCGATGTCGTCGTTGAAGGTGATGTCGACGTCGCCGAAGCGGTAGAGGTAGATGCCGTCCTGCTCGCGCAGGTACTCGGCGGTGACGCGGGGCAGCGCCGCGGCGAGCACGCCAGCGCCCAGGGTGCCGGTGGGATCGTCGAAGTAGTACTTGTTGATGGCGTCGTTGGTGTAGCCCTCGTTGCCGGGATCGATGCCCATGTACTCGTCGGAGATCTCGGCGCACTCGGCGGCGTACCAGTTGCCATAGGAGGCCGCGAGCATGGCGGCCTGGTAGTCGGAGGTGGAGTCGTAGCCGTACTGGGTGGCGTTCTCGAGGGAGTCCTCCTCGGCGTCGGTCATGTACCACTCGAGGGGGAAGTCGGCGGCCGACCAGGCGTAGCCCATCAGCTCGTAGGCATCGGCCTGGGGGGCGAGCATGACAGCGGCGAGCAGAGCGGCGGTCATCGGGACACCTCCACACCGGGGTGCATCTCACGGAGACGTTCCACCGACTTGCCGGGGATGGGGGCGCCGTCCCAGCCGCGGATCACGCGGGCTTCGACCTGCTCGACGATGTCGGAGAGGTAGATCCTCTCACCCGGCTCGGGGTGAGGGATGAAGCGGTGGTCGTAGGGCTTCTCGGGGGCCGGGTTGAAGCGCACCAGCATCTCGCGCCCGCTGTCGGGGTCGATGCGGATGGTGGACTTGCCCTGGCGCATGCCGGTGGGGACCAGCAGGCCGGACTCGAGCTGCTCCACGAAGACCAGGACCTCTTCGCCGGTGTCGAAGCGAGGCGCGTCGGCGAAGACGGTGCCTTCACCACCCAGGAAGCCGCCCATGACGTCGAGCCGCAGGCCGTCGGTGTCGGCCGGCCCCTTGATGACCGCATCGACCTCGAGCTCGACACGGGTCCAGTGGTAGCCGCGGTCGTCGGTGTCGACCCACATCTGGCCGACTGTGCCGCGGACGACGTAGTCCGAAGCGTCGGTGAGCTGGTCGAGGCTGAGGGGGACGATGGCGGCGCCGATGGCTGCGGGCGCCAGGCCGAGACCGGCGAACACGAGCAGTGCCGGGAGAGTTCCTCGATGTGCGAGTCCGAGCATGTTTCTCACCTGGTGGGGAGGGCGGGAAGGCGCGGGGCGCACCCGTCCCAGTGGAGGAGGATAGCAACGCGTAACCTACGAGTGCCCCGGACGAGTGTCAAGGGACGCACCCCCGCGTGTACGCGCGCGCACTGAGTTGACTTTCAGGCCCATCTCGCCTACGTGTGTCCTGTTCCGGTACCGGCCACGAGTGCGTCTCCTCCGCAGACACAACACGGCCGACCCTGCTCCCCTTCCCGCTCCAAGGTCCGCGATGATGCGCTCCATCGGATTCACGACCAGGCTTCTGCTGCTGCTGATGGTCCTGGCACTCATGCTCCCCTCCGCTGCCTTCGCCGGCATCACCACCGGCGCTATCAAGGGCACGACCATCGACGAAGGCGGCCTGCCCATCCCGGGCGTGCTGCTGACGGTCAGCTCCGAGTCGCTGATCGGTGGCGCCCAGCAGCGCTACTCGGACGACAACGGTCGCTTCGCCTTCTTCGAGCTGCCGCCGGGCACCTACGAGCTCACGGCCGAGAAGGCGGGCTTCGCCAAGATCATCAAGCCCAACCTGCCGATCAACATCGGCCGCACCATGCAGCTCAACATCGAGATGCCGCTGATGCAGGCCGGTGAAGAGATCGTGGTCGAAGAATCCCGGCCCACGATCGACACCGAGCAGACCTCCAAGGGAGAAGTGCTCTCCCGTGAGTTCCTGCAGCGTATGCCCACCGGCCGCTCCTACCAGAGCGCCGTGGCGGCGGCGCCGGGCGTCACCGGTGGCGCCAACCCCAACGTGGCGGGCGCGGGCGACGACGAGAACACCTACATGCTCG
>CAZHIK010000561.1:0-6344 GCA_964532635.1 uncultured Enterobacterales bacterium | reverse complement strand
GATGTCGGCGTTGTCGGGCTGGGTGCCACCGTTGAACAGGATGAAGATCCAGGTGGAGAGGGTGACGCCGAGGTTGCCGGACTTGAGCTCGGAGGACGCTTCTGCGCTCATGGTCGATTCCTCTTGGAGGGGCTGAATCAACCTCTTACCACAAGTGCCGGAGCGGTGCTCACGCTTGCCGGACGCCGCCTCCAGCAGCTCCCTAGCGTCCTCCATGACCGCTGCAGCGCTTTCGTTTTTTTGGGTTAGAGCCAGTACGAGGAGATCGCGATGGCCACACGTGTGATCGTCTTGGCTGGTGGAGGCACCGGGGGACATGTCTACCCCGCGCTCTCCATTGGCGATGTGCTGAAGTCCCAGGGCCACCAGGTGCTCTACTACGGCGACCCCACGCGCCTCGAAGGGCGGGTGGTGGAGAAGCGGGGCTACCCCCTGCGCCCGGTGCGCGCCCTGGCCTACCCGCGGGGTGGGCTGGTGGGCAAGGCGCGCTTCGCCGCGGCCCTGCTGCGCGCCACCCTGCAGACCGCCCGGCAGCTGCGGCACGACCGCGTGGATCTGGTGCTGGGGGTGGGAGGCTACATCAGCGCCCCCACGGTGCTCGGCGCCTGGCTGGCCCGCATCCCCAGGGTGATCCACGAGGCCAACGTCGCCCCGGGGCTGGCCAACAAGCTCTGCGCGCGGGTCGCCGACCACGTGCTGCTCACCTACGCACAGACCGCCTCGCGCCTGCCGGGCAGGGCCCCCCGTGACGTGGTGGGCTGCCCGGTCAACCCAAGGGTGCTCGAAGGCGACCGCGCAGCTGCCCGGGAGCACTACGGCTTCGACGCCGAGCGTCCGGTGCTGATGGTGGTGGGCGGCAGCCTCGGAGCGGCCACCATCAACGCCCTGGGCACAGCCGCGGCCCTGGCCGAGGATCGCGACTACCAGGTGCTGCTCATCACCGGCCCGGGCTACCACGCCGAGATCGCCTCTCAGCTCGATCCGCTGCCCCCGGGGATCGCCTTGGTGGACTACGAACACAAGATGGGGCGCGCATTCGCCGCTGCCGACCTGGTGCTGTGCCGGGCGGGCTCCTCCACCCTTGCCGAGCTGACCGTGCTGGGCAAGCCCGCGGTGCTGGTCCCCTCCCCCAACGTCTCGGAGAACCACCAGGAAGCCAACGCGCTGGGCCTCGAGCAGGCCGGCGCTGCGCTGATGCTGGTAGAGCGCGAGCTGGACATCCCCAACGCGCTGAACCGCATCGCGCGCCTGCTGCGGGATCCCCAGGCCCTCGAGGTGATGGCAGACGCCTCCCGACAGCTCGGGCGACCCGACACCGCCCAACAGGTCGCGGAGCTGCTGCAGCGCTATCTCTAGGCTCGGAGGCCCCGATGACCTCTCTCCCCTCCCACCGGCTCGACGGTCGCCACGCCCTCGTGTGCGGTGCATCGGCGGGCATCGGTCGAGCCTCGGCCCTCGCTCTGGCCGCAGCCGGCGCCGAGATCACGGCCCTGGCCCGCTCGGCCGACAAGCTCGAGGCCCTGCTCCCCGAGCTTGTCCAGGCCGGCGCCCCCGCCGCCCGCGCACAGGTGGCCGACCTCGACGACCGCCTGGGCCTGGCCGGCGCCGTCAGCGCTCTGCTCGCCGAGCACGGCCCGGTGCACGTGCTGGTGAACAACACCGGCGGACCGCCCCCCTCCGCCCTGCTCGACGCCGAAGAAGCCGCCTTCCTGGCCGCCTTCGGCCGCCACGTGCTGGCCTCCCACATGCTGGTGCGCGTCCTGCTGCCCGGCATGCGCCAGGCCGGCTTCGGCCGGATCGTCAACGTCATCAGCCTGTCAGTACGGGAGCCCATCCCCATGCTGGGGGTCAGCAACACCATCCGCGGTGCCATGGCGTCCTGGGCCAAGACCCTGGCCATGGAGCTCCCCCCCGGGATCACCGTCAACAACGTGCTGCCCGGCTACACCGACACCGAGCGCCTGACCGCGCTGGGCTCGGCCATGGCGGAGCGAGACGGCATCACCCTGGCCGACGTCCAACAGGCCTGGAGCGACACCATTCCCGAAGGGCGCCTGGGCACCCCCTCGGAGCTCGGGGCCGTGGTGGCCTTCCTGGCCTCCCCCGCGGCCGCCTACGTGCGCGGCGCCAGCATTCCCGTGGACGGCGGCCGGCTGAACTGCATCTAGGGATCAGCTCCTGCGACGCAACGCCAGGGCGATCAGCCCGATCAGCAGTGACAGCCCGCCGCCGCGCCGAGGAAGGCTGCTACACCTGCCGTCGGGATCCACAGGCGCGATGTAGTCTCGGACCTGCAGGTTCAGGCCGCCGAAGATGCGCGTTCCGTCGTCCACCTGCAGGTCCTGCAGGCCCAAGGGGGTGTCGTACGGCACGACGATGTCAACGGTGAGGGTGTCAGCGGTGGTCAGCTCCACACTCTCCACGAGGATGTGCTCCCCCAACCACACCGAAGGAAGATCAGCGAAGGCGTCGCTGGCCGAGATCACCAGGCTCGTCTCGTCGCCCTGCCGCACCGCCTCAGGCTCCACACCCGTGAGCTGGGGCCGCTCGTCACCCGACAGCACCTCGAACGCCTCGACCACCTCGAGCTGCTGCTCGCCGGTCCAGAGGGTGAGGCTGCGCAACCCCGCCGGCGCTGTGGCAGCGATGAAGATGGTGACGAAGGCCAGGTCCACGTCCCGCACGTCATACTCGTTGACCCGCACGCCGTCGCCGAGGTCCACCTCGAGATCGTCCTGCAGCAGCAGCAGGTAGTCCCCTTCGATGCGCAGCCGGAGCTGATCGCCCTGGTAGCCCTGGTCAGGCTCCAGCCCGGTCAGGGCAGGCACCGCAGCCTCGACGGTGATGGACTCCGAAGGTGAGCCCTCACCCGCTTCGTACACCGCCGTGACAGCGAAGCTCTGCTCACGGGTGACCACCGGAGCCTCGGTCTGGGTCTCCTCCACCTCGTCCACCAGGTGGTCGTCTCGGTAGACGCGGTAGGTCTGCACCACGAAGGCGCTCTCCGGCGGCTCCCAGCTCAAGGGCGCGTGGGTGCCCCAGACCACTCCGCTGGGCCCCTGCAGCTGGGTGGGCGCGGCGAGCCGGACCTCGAAACTGCAGGGCACATCGGGGCTGACGGTGAGGTTCTCGCCATCGCTGGCCTGGACGCTGTAGCTGACGGTGCTGCCCACAGCCTGGCCCGGGATGCTGCCGACCCAGCTGTCGTCTCCCATCGCCATCATGGCTGTGCTCTGCTCGGGCTGCCCATCCACGCTGTACACCAGCTCCACGGTGGGGACCACCACGTCGTCCAGAGCGGTGGCTACGAGCTCGTAGGGCCCGACCTGGTCCTCCGTGTCCTCCAGGCACGCTCCCAACTCCAGCTGGGGCGGGACGGGATCACCGTCCCACAGCTCCAGCTCGTCCAGGTACCAGCCCAGCGCGGCGCCGGTGGCATCGGCGGTCAGGGTGAAGCGCATGGCGTCCGCGTCGCCCAGACCGCTCAGGTCCAGGTAGGCCGGCATCCAGCCGTCGCTGACGCCGCTGTAGCCTTCGGCCTCGGGGTAGCCGTAGATGGGCTCGGCGGACTCCCAGGTCCCGTCACGCCGCAGCTCGAGGGTGCCGTAGTCGCCGCCCTGGAAGCGATACCAGTGCCAGAAGACCAGCACGGGACGCGTGGCCGAGCCGAGGGGCAGCGAGTCCAGCTCGAGGTGGTCGGTGCTGTCGTTGAGGTACCATCCGCCCAGCTGGGTGGCCCAGCACACATCCCCTACATAGCCGCCCTTGGGCCCGCTGGTGGCCTCGCCCCACTCCCACTGGCCGGTCTGACCGTAGGAGAGCAGCCCGCCGTCGTCGGTCTCGAGATCCACCGACCAGAGCAGATCCGACGCAGCGACCGTGCCGGCCGCCAGCAGGCCGAGCAGGATCATTCCTCGTCCTCGCGCACGGTGTAGCGGACGCGGATGCTGGCATCAGCGGGGGGCGGATCGGAGAACACCACGGCCGAAGGGTTGTCCTGCCAAGCCCAGTATTCGGTGTCCACGCGCTCACCCTCGACCCACACGCTGATGGTCCCAGGCAGCGGCGTGGCCTGGAGCTCGAAGGTGTCGGCAAAGAGCAGGCTGGCGGCCCCCAGCCCCTCGAGCACCGGCGCCATGTCGCCCGCGCAGATCGAGGCGAACACACCGTCGGTGGCGACCACCACGTCGTAGTAGTCGTTGGCCGGCTGCGCTCGCCCGGCGAGCCCGTAGCAGCCCGAGGGGATCTCACCCGCCACAGCGGAGACGATGGGCTCGTGCCCCGAGGCCTCCGCCTCGGCCTCGAGGAAGGCCAGGAAGAAGTCCACGGAGCTCTCGCCGTCGGCCAGCCAGGGCTCGAAGCTGGCGGCTGAGTGGTCGTCGCTGTCGCTCACCACCACCACGTGCAGCAGGCTGTCGGGGCGACGGAAGCCGCGGTTTTCGTTGGAGATCAGAGGCTCGGTGAGCGCCAGCCAGGCGGCGGCCAGGCCAGCCTCCGGGCCTGCTCCGTCGATGCCGACCTGCACCGCATCGGAGAAGGCCTGCACGGGATCGTCGTGCTCCGGTGTGATGATCCAGGGCACGCCCTGGAGCACCCCGGCTTGGTCGTCGCTCACGTCGGTGGTGACCACGCCGAGCTGGTATGCCACGTCCTGATCGTCCAGCGCGGCCACGAAGCCCTCGAAGGCGTCGGCCAGGGTGGTCTGCTCTCGGGCCATGCTCGCGGTGTTGTCCACCACCCACAGCACGTCCACCATTGGCTCGGCGACCTGGGTGAAGCTCTCTTCGATGACCAAGGATTCACGCACCTGATCGTCGTCGTCGCTCACGCCGTAGTCAACACAGCCGGCCACGACGGCGACGGTGAGAGCCAGCGCCTTCAGGCGCCCGCGGAGCGGCGGGTTCGAGGGGTGCATGGGTGGTGCTCACAAGCGGGCAGCGCGGCCGCCCGCAGGCTGCCCGTGCCTCCCCCTGATTGTGCGTCAATCCGAGCCGAAACTCAAGTAGTCATCGACGCACGTCCCCAGCGTTCTGCTTCCAGGCTTCGACGCTGACCACGCGATCCCTGTCCTCGCCATGACGCATCAGCCGGAAGCGCTCGAAGTCGAAGGTGTGGGAGAGCCGGAACTCACGGTGGGTCTCGCGCCAGTGATCGGCGTAGATGGTGAAACCCGTGACCAGCAGCGCCTCGGTGCGGGTCAGGGGCTCGGGTAGCTGCACGCGAATCATGTAGACCACGCCCCGCACCACGCGCACGTCCCCCCGCTCGTAGACCAATTCCTCACCCCGGCGGGCGTCGAGCACCTTGCGCTCGTGGAGGGGGCCGAGCTGGGTCTCGAGCTCGCTCGCTACGTCGTCGTAGCGGCGGCCCCCCAGCCAGCTGATGTCCACGTAGATCCCGTCGGGCTTCGCGTAGGCCTGGGCCTCGACTTCGGGGTTGTCACGATACGCGCTCTCGGGGATGACCCGCTGCCAGACGTCAGATCGGTCGTTGGCCTTGGGTTTCTCGGCCTGGACATCCTCGGGCTCCACCCCCAACAGCACGGGCTCCTCGGTGCCGCAGCCCAGCATCATCGCGAGCGCGAGCCAGCACCACGCCCGCAGGGGGCTGGTGTGCACTGGCTTCGAAGTGGTCACGCTCACGTGGTGGTCCTGTTTCTCGTCGGCGTAGGACATGATAGCCAGCCGAATGCGCGTGACCATCCACTACTTCGCCAGCCTGCGCGACCGCACGGGGCGCGACAGCGAGGAGCTCGAGGTCGAGCAGGGACTGACCCTGCGCGAACTCTACCACCAGCTCTTCCCTCCCGACGCCGTCCCTGCCCCACCACCCGTGCTCTATGTGCAGGACGAAGACTACGTGACCGGCGAGACCCCGCTCCGTGACGGAGCCGAGGTCGCCTTCATTCCCCCCCTGGGAGGCGGGTGATGGAGATCGTGATCCAGGAGCCCCCCCTCGAGCCACGCGAGCTGGAGCGCCGGGTGGAGCATCCGTCCTGCGGCGCGATCGTGAGCTTCGTGGGCCTGGTGCGGGACCACCACGACGGACGGGAGGTCACCAGACTCGACTACCAGGCCTACCCCTCCATGTGCGCCAAGATAGCCGCCCGTATCGGCCTCGAGATCGGTGAACGCTGGCCGGGCGCGCGCGTGGCGGTGGCGCATCGGGTGGGAAGCCTGGACATCGGCGAAGCCAGCATCGTCATCTCCGTGGCCGCTCCGCACCGGGTCGAGGCCTACGAAGCTTCGCGCTACTGCATCGATCGCCTCAAGGCCATCCTGCCGGTCTGGAAACGAGAGCACTACGTAGACAGCGAGCCCCGGTGGGTCTCGAACGCCGAGTTC
>CAZHIK010000560.1:5756-6360 GCA_964532635.1 uncultured Enterobacterales bacterium | reverse complement strand
CGTGGTCGTAGTAGTGGCCGGTGGGGTTGTCGTAGGGGATCACCACGATGCCGCCAGGCCGATGCTGCTGGATGGTGGCCTCGATCTCGGCCAGGTCGGGCAGGGTGAAGCGACCGTCGGCGCCCAGGGTGCGCTGCACGCTGACGGTGCCGCGGCCGGTGCGGGCCGCCATGGCCAGGTAGTTGGTGTAGGCCGCGTCGATGAGCATCAGGGGGCGCTCGCTGCTGCCCGCGGGGCCGCAGACACCCACGATGACCAACTCCATGGCCGCCGAGCCGCCGTCGGTGACCTGCACCATCAGGCCATCGGTGTCGAAGCCGCTGGAGGCGATGATGTTCAGGAAGGCCTGCTGGCACTCGGGGATGCCCACGGTGGCACTGTACTTGACCACACCGTCGGCGAAGGGGCTGCCGGGCTCGCCCAGGGCGCACATACGGGCCTGCATGGCCGGGTGCATGGGCTGGCTGACGTTGCCGATGGCCGCGTTGACCGAAGCCACGCCGTCGGTGCGCTTCATGAACTCGATCTGGGCCAGGCGGATGGCCGAGGGCTTGCGGGACGCGAAGTGGGCAGAGAGCTGGGGACCGGACATGGGACCTCCTGC
>CAZHIK010000560.1:0-5656 GCA_964532635.1 uncultured Enterobacterales bacterium | reverse complement strand
ATGGCGTTCTGGTTCGTGGGAAACAGCGGGATGACACTGGGCACGCCGACAGCGAGGGGACCGGACATGGGACCTCCTGCATGGCGTTCTGGTTCGTGGGAAACAGCGGGATGACACTGGGCACGCCGACAGCGAAGGGACCGGACAAGGGACCTCCTGCGGGTCGGGGTTGCGCAGAGCAGGCTGCTTATCGCAGCAAGAAAGAAAAAAAACGGGATGGGTGATCGGATTCTCCGACCCGGATCACTCTCAGAGTGAAAGGAGTTCTTCGACATCACCCGAGCTGACGTCCGGCATGTCCCGGGGCAGCGCGACACGCTCTTCTCGAACCGTATTTTCGTACGGGACAAGGGGAATGGCACACCGAGCGTGGCGTGTGGAACCGGGACAGCTTCAACAACAACCCTGCCTCGAGGAGACAACGTCGGACGGAAGCCGGGTCGAAGACTCCTGGAGACGCGCTCCGCCCCCCCACGCTGGGGGGCGGGCTGTCCTCAGCCGCAGGCGAGCGTAGCCCCGGGGAGAGCTCAGTCGGCCCGAGAAGACCAGGGGGCGATCATCAGCGCGAGCACCGCCACGCTTCCCAGCAGCACCGTGCTGATGCCGCCGAAGTGCAGCGGGATCACCGCCAGGTCCAGGCCCGCTTCGAGCAGGGCGGCGCGCTCGGACGCCGGGGCATGGCTGACGGCGGCCACGGCCGCAGAGCGACCGCTGAGATAGCCGAAGGCGCCCACCAGCACGGGAAGGAAGGCTCCCATCATCACAAGGGCGGGCACCGTCTTGGTCAGGAAGCCGGTGCGGCCCCGGAAGCGGGCCACGAGGGCCATCAGCCAGGAGACCATCAGCGCGAGCAGCCCCACCACGTTCAGCAGCAGGATCACCGCCATGGTGCTGCCACCTTCCGCGAACCACTGGGCTGGATCCGCCATGCTGCCTCCGAGGCCGCGCGGAGCGCGCGACCCGCCGAGTATATCGGATCGAGCGGCCCGAGCCCTCGAAGGACTGAAACGAGCAGGGATGGTGCGGGTCATGCCGCCCTCGAACAGAGGGCGGAGCTGCTGGACCCGCCCCCCCTCATCGGGCTAGGCAGCGCATCGACAGACACACCGAGAAGCCCTCCTCGAGGTTCCCATGTCCAGCTTCCAGGAACTCGTCGCCGCCGGCATCCCCGACACCCTGCCCCCTATGCCCCCCGACGTGCCGGGGGTCAGCCACGCGCCAAAGCGGCCCGACGTGCTGAGCGCAGCCGACAAGCGCACGGCCCTGGCCAACGCCCTGCGCTACTTCCCGGCCCACATGCACGCCGAGCTGGCCCCGGAGTTCGCTGGGGAGCTCGAGACCGACGGCCGCATCTACATGCGCCGCTTCCGTCCCACCTACGAGATGCGGGCCCGCCCGGTCCACGAGTACCCGGCCCGCAGCAGGCAGGCAGCCAGCGTCATGGTGATGATCCAGAACAACCTGGACCCCGCCGTGGCGCAGCATCCCCACGAGCTGATCACCTACGGCGGCAACGGCACCGTCTTCCAGAACTGGGCCCAGTACCTGCTCACCATGAGGTACCTGTGCGAGATGACCGAGCAGCAGACCCTGGTGCTGTACTCCGGCCATCCCCTGGGGCTCTTCCCCTCCCACCCCGACGCGCCTCGGGTGGTGCTCACCAACGGCATGGTCATCCCCAACTACAGCTCCCGGGCCGACTACGATCGGCTCTCGGCCCTGGGGGTCACCTCCTACGGCCAGATGACCGCTGGCTCCTTCATGTACATCGGCCCCCAGGGCATCGTGCACGGCACCACCATCACCCTGCTGAATGCGGGCAGGCGGTACCTGGGGCTCGAGGGAGATGAAGGCCTGGGCGGCAAGCTCTACGTCACCTCCGGGCTCGGCGGCATGTCCGGGGCCCAGGCCAAGGCTTCGGTCATCGCCGGGGCCGTAGGGGTCATCGCCGAGATCAACCCCGACGCGCTGCACAAGCGCCACCAGCAGGGTTGGCTCGACGAGTACGAGACCGACATGGACAAGCTGCTGAAGCGCATCGACCGCGCGGTCCGTAGCAAGGAAGCCGTCTCCATCGGCTACCTGGGCAACGTGGTGGACCTGTGGGAAGGCATGGTTCGGGCGGGGCTCCCCGTCGATCTCGGCTCCGACCAGACCTCGCTGCACAACCCCTACCTGGGCGGCTACTACCCGGCGGGGCTCTCCCTCGAGCAGAGCAACAGCATGATGACCGCCGATCCCGCGGGCTTCCGGGAGCAGGTCCAGGACAGCCTGAGGCGCCACGTGGCCGCGGTCAAGTCCATGAGCGACCGCGGCATGCACTTCTGGGACTACGGCAACGCGTTCCTGCTCGAAGCCAGCCGCGCCGGAGCCGAGGGCATCATGCGCACCGACGGCAGCTTCGCATGGCCCAGCTACGTCGAAGACATCATGGGCCCCATGTGCTTCGACTACGGCTTCGGCCCCTTCCGCTGGGTGTGCTGCTCGGGCGATCCCGATGATCTGAGCATCACCGACACCATCGCGGCCCAGGTACTGGAGCAGCACGCCGAGCGGGCGGACCCCGAGATCAAGCAGCAGGTGCTGGACAACCTCCGCTGGATCAACGCCGCGGAAGACAACGAGATGGTGGTGGGCAGCCAGGCCCGCATCCTCTACGCCGACCGCCAGGGACGGATGGACATCGCCCAGGCGTTCAACGACGCCATCGCCCGGGGCACCGTCAGCGGCACCGTGGTGCTGGGCCGCGACCACCACGACGTCAGCGGCACCGACTCCCCCTACCGCGAGACCGCCAACATCCGCGACGGCTCCATGTTCTGCGCCGACATGGCGGTCCACAACTTCGTGGGCGACGCCTTCCGCGGTGCCACCTGGGTCTCGCTGCACAACGGCGGCGGCGTGGGCTGGGGCGAGGTGATCAACGGCGGCTTCGGGCTGGTGTTGGATGGTTCTCCGGAGGCGGGCCGCCGCGCCCAGGAGATGCTGGGCTGGGACGTGGGCAACGGGCTCGCTCGGCGGGCCTGGGCGGGGAACCCGGGTGGGATCTACGCGTCCAAGGTGGCGATGGAGACCACCCCCGGTCTCGAGGTGACCCTGCCGGAGATCGCGGATGCTGCGCTGGTGGCGGCGGCAGTGGATCAGCAGAAGTGATGTAGGGGAGGGGTTCATCCCCTCCCGTCACGCCGCAGTCCGCTCCAAAGTCGGGACCCTGGAGCCAGGGTCGGGAAAACGGTGCGCTCGGAGGTGGCTGGCACAGGGTCCGGGGGGCGAAGATCGTCGGATCCGTCGACGAATGCTTCGACGTTTCGACGGTGTGGAACCCTCCAACACCCGATATCCGCTGGCACGCCGCTTGCGTTCTCCCCGGGGCGCCCCCTCAGAAGGAGGCTCGTCGTGCAGCTCTGGCATCTCACCCTCGCCGCCCGCACCCGGCACGCCCTGTTCCCCGAAGAGTCGCTACGTCTGCGAGCCCTTCGCAAGCTCATCACTATCTGCAGCACCACGCTGGTGATCTTCGGGATCGTAGACGACCACCTGCACTGGGTGGTGCTCTGCGACGAGCGACGGTGGGGCTACATCGCCCGGTCGATCCGCTACGCCGTGCAGGCCCTGAGCGGCGTGGAGACTAAGCCTGTCCACGTCGAGCCCATCCACGGGCGGAACCACCTCGAGAACATCCGGCGCTACATCCTCCGGCAGCCCATCAAGCACGGGCTCCCCGAGCACCCCGCGCTGTGGACCGGGAGCTGCTTCCAGGACCTCGTCGGCGCACGCCGGATTCCGGGCCTGCAGCTCCGGCTGCCGGACGTGCTGCCACGCTGCACCACGTGGCACCTCTGCCGGGACATCGACCTTCCGCCCACCCGCTTCGAGCCGGCGTCGAACGAAAGCGTCCGTACCGGTGGTGCCAAGGCGCTGGCAAACGCGGCGGCGGCGGCTTGTGGGGCGGCTGTGGAGCTCACGGGAAGAACGCCTCCCACGGTGGCGGCTCGCCGCACTACCTGCACCATCGGGCGAGAGGTCGGGTTCTCGACGAGCGAGCTGGCCTGGGCGCTCGGTATTCTGCCAGGAAGCGTGCGGAGGCTGGCAGGTGTGCCGCCAGCAGCCGAGGCCCTACGGACGACCCGGGTGCGGATCTCGCTGATGCGACACGTCGAGCGGAGCCAGCACCAGCGGAACACCGTTCCGAACCGAGACGTCCAGAAGTCCCCCCCAGACTTCCGCAATCCCAGATAGCGCTCCGAAGTCGGAACCCTGGGGCCAGGGTCGGGAGAACGGAGCGCTGCGGTTCCCCGCCTGACCCTCTTGTGATAGCGTAGTCCAGCTTCGAGCGCGGTTCCCGGTCCCTCCGCAGTGTCGAGGGGGGAGGACGAACGGAGGTCCACAGGAGCATGGCGATCACTGCGAGTCTCGTATTCCTGCTGCTGGAAGGTGGAGCATCCTCCGCCCTCGCGGCCACCCCCGTCATCCACGGCGAGCAAAACCCCAGCAAGGCCCTGGGCAAGGTGATGCTCGAGACGGGCGAGGCACCGGATCAGCTCCGGGCCGTCACCGTGGCGGAATTGGTCGCTGGCCACAAGGCCAAGCTGGTGGGCGCAGGCAAGGTGGCGCCCTGCGCCGGCGCCCCCGCCCGCATGGCCCAGGTCAACGAGACCCTCCAGGAAGCCCACGGGGCCGTGTCCTATATGGAATACGACAAGGCGCAGGCCGCGCTGGGGCAGGGTCAGAGGCTGCTGGGCTGCCTGAGCGAAGCCCTCGAGCCCAGCACCGCCGCGCGGCTGTACTACATGTCGGGCCTGGTGGCCTACGAGACCGGCGACAAGGCCACCGCCTGGAACGAGTATCTCCGGGCCCACATGTTCGATCCCGACGTGTCCTGGGACGAGGAGTTCGCCCCCGAGAGCAAGCCCATCTTCGATCTGGCCGGCTCCGAGGCGCGCAAGTCCGACCTGGTCACCCTGCAGCTGCTGCCCCCCTTCCCCCGCGGCACCCTGCGGGTCGACGGACGCGAGATGTCAGACGACGGGCGCCAGATCGATCTCCACCCGGGTGAGCACGTCGTGCAGGTGATGAGCGACAGCATCACCACCCTCACCGTCACCCTCGAGCCCGCCACCAGCCCGCTGCTGGTGGTCCCCTCCGTCATGCCCGCCGACGCCGCCACCTGGGCGGCCCGCACCGAGCTGCGGCCCACCTTCTCCAAGCTGCTCACCATGGTGGAAAAGGAGGGCCAGGAGGTCTACGTCACCGCGCTGGACGGCCTGTGGAAGACCACCGTGGGCAGCGAGGAGTGGACCGAGCTGGTCACCCCCAGCCAGGTCGCCCACCTGCGGGTCACCAGCTTGCCGGCGGGCGGCAGCTTCAACTTCGAGCCCGCCGAAGGCGGCACCGAGAGCCGCTCCGAGCTGCCCTGGGACCAGGGCGAATTGGACGAGCGTGTCGGCCTGCCCGTCCAAGACGAGCTGCTGTTCGAGGGGCTGGCCGCCGGGCCCTACACCTGGCAGCTCGACCATCCTCTGCTGGGCAGCATCGAAGAGGTGGTGCTGGTCACCGCGGGCGAGACCACCACCGTGGAGCTGGACTGGACCACGGCCCCCGGCTTCCCCCAGCTCCAGGGTGCCTACGCCTCCCACCTCGACGTCGTCCGCGGCGC
>CAZHIK010000559.1:0-6370 GCA_964532635.1 uncultured Enterobacterales bacterium | reverse complement strand
AGGTCCGTCGCAGCGGCACGATCCACGCGCCCCAGCGCCCGTGCGAGGGCCTGGGCGTGGCCCAAGATGAGGGGACCGTCCTCGCCGCCCTGAGCCTTGCGCGCGGCCCGTGCCAGGCGTCGCTGGGCGGCGCCGTTGCGCAGCTGCACCTGCAGCTCCGGGAGCTTGACGGGCTTGGTCACGAAGGCGAAGGCCCCGGCACGGGTGGCCTCGACGGCGGCGTCCAGGGTCGCGAAGGCGGTGACCAGGATGACGGGCAGCTCGGGGGCGAGCTGCCGCGCGGCGCGCAGCAGATCCATCCCGTCCATGCCGTCCATGCGTAGATCGGTGATCAGCAGGTCCGGGCGCTCCGGGCCCATGGCGTCCAGCGCCTCGTGCGCCGTGGCGAAGCAGCTGCAGTCCCAACCCTGGGGCTCGAGGGCCTCGGAGAGGGCCTCGGCGCTCGCCACGTGGTCGTCCACGATGAAGACTGATGGGTTCATGGCAGCTCCATGGGGATCCTGAGCAAGAAGCGAGCCGGGCGTGGGCAGGCGAGCTCGAGGGCCCCGCCGAGGGCCTCCATCACCCGCCGGGAGGCGGGCAGTCCCAGCCCCGAGCCCTGGGCGCGGGTCGTGACGAACCACTCGAAGATCCGCTCCTCCTGGCCCGCGGGGATGCCTGGGCCGTCGTCCTCCACGGTCAGCTCCGCGCCGAGCTTCGTGCGTGTGGTGACGATGACGACGATCCTGGCGCCGGCCTGGCCGGCGTTGAGCAGCAGGTTGCGCAGCACCTCGGCCAGCATGACCCTATCGGATCGCACCGAGGCTCCGACCGAGTCATCGACGTGGATCTCGAGCCCCGTCGCGGCCCGTGCTTCCTCGGCCGCCTCGAAGACGAGCTGGACGAGATCCACCTCGGCAGGCTCCGGAGCCAAGGGCCTCGTGACGTCCACCAGCCTGCGCACGATGGCCTCCAGCTGCTCCACCTGGGCGCCGACGCGGCGCGCCAGGCGAGCACGGCGCTCGTCATCGCGGGCGCCCTCGAGGATCTGGGCCGACAGCGCCAGGGCGTTCAACGGGTTGCGCACCTCGTGCGCGATCTCGGCGGCTATGCGGCGCACCTGCTCCACCTCGCGCTCGTGGGCCTCGGCGATCTCGGCATCTCGCTCACGGATGGCCGCCAGCAGGCCACGGGCGGCCAGGGCCGCCCCCTGCACCTCGCGCGGGCCGGCTGCTCGGATGGCCCCAGGCGGATCGCCCGGGGAGGCGCCGCGCAGATCCCGATCGAGGCGTCGGATCGGGCCCACCACCCAGCGGGCGAGCACCGCGCCCAGCAGCCCCGCGAGGATCACCACCACGGCACCCACGGCCATGTTCAGCCGCTCCAGCCGGTCCACCGAGCCCAGCACGGCGCCGCTGCCCTCGACGGCGACGACCCAGCCGGGATGAGCGGCCACGGGCGCGTACCCCGTCAGGTAGAGCACCCCTTCCTGGTCCCGGTAGAGGGTTCCGGCGAGGCGATCCCCCTCGCCAGCACGCCCGATCAGGTCACGCTCGGCCCGCGCGGCCACCAGCTCGACCCCGCGGGCGCCGGCCAGCTGTGCGCCCGCTGGATCGAACACCGCGAGATCGTGCAGCTCCCCGGCCGCGGCCAGGCCCTCGAGGGTCTCCTCCAGCCGGGCGCTCGCGCGCCCGCCCCCCATGGATGCGAGAGCCTCGAGGGGCAGATCGCCCACCACGCTGGCCGCGACACCGGCCTGCGCGACCACGTGATCGGCCAGGGCCGTGGCCAGCGCCTCCTCCGCGCTGCGCGAGGAGAGGTGGCCCAGCACCAGCACCGCGAGCAGCGAGGCCGCCAACGTGGCGAGCCAAGAGGCCGACCAGGCGGTCCATCCGCGGGGGGCGGCCATGCTGGACTCCGAGGGATCAGGGCTGGTAGGAAGTATCGCGGCTGATGCGCGACGCGGTCAACTCGCCGGCGACGGCGGCATAGCCTGCGGCCTCGCCGCTCCAGGTCGCGGTGACGGTCTCGTCCGCGAGGCTCCCCTCGGCCGGGAAGCCGTAGGAGAACCAGGTCAGATCGAGGGCGGCCTCGCCCGAGACGACGCCCTCGTCCAGGGCCATGTCGATGGCGTGCACGGCCTCGAGGCTGTAGCCCATCAGGGACAGGTAGCAGCTCGAGTCACCGGTGACGGACTCGCCGTAGACGTCGACCACGAGGGTCACGGAGCCGGCGCAGGTCGCCACGTAGTCCTGCCCCCCGTAGCTCACGGTCACGTCCACCAGCACCTCTCCCACATAGGTGCCGGCATCGGCGTGCTGCACCATCACCCCTCCCACGGCGTAGGTGTGCCGGTCGCCGTTGGGGAGCGCCGCGGTGGCCTCGAGCTCGTGGACGCCCGCGTCCAGGCTCGCGTCCGTGAAGGAGGCGCCCACCGGGCTCCAGTCCTCGCTCAGGTCGCTGCTCCAGGCGATGTCGTCGAACTCGAGCGTCTCGCCATCGCTGTCGTACAGCGCAGCCTCGAAGCTCGCCTCGCTGCCCCACTCCACGTAGTCGCCGGAGGAGGGCGACAGCACGCGCAGGGTGGCGTCGTCCCAGGCCGAGAGGTCCTCGCCCGTGTCGGTGCCGGTGTCGGGTTCGGTGGTGTCGCCAGATCCCTCGTGACAGGGAACGTCACCGGTGTCGGGAATGCAGGCCCCGGAGAGCCCATAGCGGGTGGTACACGATGTCGAGAGCGACAGTGGCGCGAGCAGGAGCGAGAGGCGCAGGAGCATGACTTCCTCCTCGAAGGGGCAACCCGCACGCGAGCAAGAACCGTGCCGTCGAAAGAGCGTGTCGTTCGCACGTCTTCTCTCTGGCAATCGCAAGGAAACCAGCGGTGAGCAAAAGAAATCTGCCGCTCAGTCCCAGCCGTCGCAGTCCCAGTCCTCGCCATCGTCCGCCGGGTCGTCGGCCAGGGGATGCACCTCGGCATCTCCGTCGTCGCAGTCCTCGCCGTCCCATGACTCCGCGTCGAAGCCGTCGCCGTCCGCGTCGTAGTCCGAGGCACCGTCGCAGTCTTGATCCACGCCGTCGTAGTAGACCTCCTCGGCCTCCGGGTTGACGGACGGATCCGTGTCGTCGCAGTCCTCGCCTCCGTACAAGACGTCGACGTACCCGTCGTCGTCCCAGTCTTCGAGATCCTCGACGTGGGCGTCGCGGATGAAGGGGCAACCGCAGCAGAGCAGGGAGAGCAGGACGAGACCCGGGCGCTTCATGGGATCCTCTCGCAGTGCCCCTCGAGGCGGTCGCAGCGCACCACCGCGCGCTCGCCCGCTGCGAGGTCGATGGTGCCAGCGTCGAACGGGTCCAAGCTGATGCCCACGATGGAGACCGTGTAGCGACCCGGGGCGACCTCGCCTGGGGGGAAGGTGCCGGCTGGAGACCGCAGCCAGATGCCGGTGGGGTCGCCGTCGATGATCACGGTAGCGGTCGTCGGAGGAGGGGCCTCTGCGGGCTCCTCGGTGGCCTCGGAGGCTCGGGGCTCCGGCGAGGCGTCTGCGAGGGCCGCCTCCGGTGACTCGCCGGGCTGCTCGATCACCTCCCTCGGCACGGCGACCTCGTGAGCTGCCTCGACCGGCTGGGGTGGGGGAGACGAGATCCGTGTCGCCACGGGTTCCGGGGCTGCGGCCTCCGAGGGCGGCGCGTCCTCGACGCTGGGCTCCGGTGGATTCGGTGCGGCCGGAGCAGGTCCTGCGGCCTCTGCTGCAGTCGTGACGTCGGCGGCCCTTGATGCAGACTGGGTGGGGGCGAGCGGAGGGGCGGCCGGCGCGGGCCTCCCCTGATCACGCAGCACGGTCCAGCCGAGCCCCGCGATCAACAGCGTGGCCACGGCCCCAGCCGCCAGCCACCTTCCCGCCCGCCCTGAGCCGGGGGCCACGTCGGGCACCGCCGTCGCGTGGGCCCAGGTGACCAGGAAGGTGTCCCGCGCCTGGGGGCTCCGCTCGCGGATGGCCTCGGCCTCGCCCTCGGTCAGCGCGACGGGGACGGGCCCGACGACCGTTGGGGCGACGCCGCCGCCCCGCCACAGGGAGCGCAGGGCCTCCACCGAGGGGGGGCGCTCGTCGGGATCGGTCCGCAGCGCTCGGACCACTGCGCGGAGCACGCGCTCCGGGGCCTCGGCCCTCAGCTGGCCGAGGGGCGTGTAGTCGCCGGAGTCCACCGCCTTGAAGGTGTCGAACACGTTGTCGCGGCGGAAGGCCGAGCGCCCTCCCACCAATTCGTAGAGGATGGCCCCCAAGGCGAAGACGTCCGCCGCCGGGCCCACGTTGGCGACGTCGCGGATCTGCTCTGGCGGCATGTAGCCGGGCGTGCCCATGATGGCGTTGACCTGGGTCCGTCCGTCGTCCCTGGCCCGGTCCAGGACCTTGGCCAGACCGAAGTCTGTGACCTTGGGCAGGAAGCCCTGGGGGGTCGGCTGCAGCAGGATGTTGGCGGGCTTGAGGTCTCGGTGGACCAACCCGTGGCGGTGGATGGCCTCCACGCCGGCGAAGACCCCCTCGGCGATGCCGTCGATCTCCTCGAGGCCCAGGCGCCGGGTCATGGCGAGGTGCTCGAGGGTGGGGCCGGCGACGTACTCCATCAGCAGGGCGGGCATGCCATCCAGCTCCAGCACGTCGCTGACCGCCACGATGTTGGGGTGCCGCAGGCGGGCCTGGACCAGGCCCTCCAGCTCGAAGCGTCGGCGCATGCCGTCCGCGCCAGGGTGCAGCACCTTGAGGGCATGCAGGGTCCCGAGCTGGCGGTGTCGCACTCGGTAGACCACCCCCACGCCCCCCTGCCCGAGCAGCTCCTCGATGACATAGCGATCCACGACGCGCCCCACGGCCGCGTGCGCCGTGTCGCTCACCACTGGTGCCTCCGCAGCCAGCGCAGCCGGAGGGCCCAGGCGGCGAGGGCGGAGGTGCCCAGGACCGCTCCCGCGCTGGCGTAGACCAGCGCATGGTTGGTGATCTCGAGCCGATCGTGCGTCGCCTCGGGCAGACCGGGCACGGCGTGCACGTAGCGGTAGCGGGTGACCCAGGCCGAGCCGTAGAGGGAGCCCGTGAGCACCCCAGCGGCAGCCGTGGCCGTCCAGGCGCGGCGCTCGGGGGCGAGGCTCCACTCGTAGCTGGGCAGCTCGCGCCCAGGGAGCACCCGCGCGGTCCACACCACGGCCCCGTCGTCGGTCACGAGCTGGGCCATGGTGGCCTGCCGCGACGGGTAGGGGCCAGCCTCCTGGCCGTCGAAGAGCAGGGCGCCCTCCCGAGGAGGCGCGGCGCGGCGGGTGCGCGGCGCGGTCGACGGGAGCGTGGCCCAGGTGAGCGCCAAGGGGTGTTCCGCCGCGAAAGGCGCACCCTCCAGACCGCTCTCGGGCGCGAGCCGCCGCGCTGCCGCCAGGGATTGCAGTGCCGCCTCCCGGTCCCCCTGGACGAAGTGGAAGATGCCCTCGAGGCGATGGTACTCGGCTGCCACCTCGGGCCGCATCGGCTCGGCGAGGCACGGCAGCAGCAGCGCCGCACCCTGCAGGGATGCCCGGAAGGCGGCGACATCGCTCGCCGCCAGGGCACCGTCCGCCTGTGCCAGCCGCTCGGACAGGTCCTCCAGGTCGCTCGGGGTCAGGCAGTCGAAGGCCCGCGCGCTCCCGACGGGGGCACAGAGCAGGAGGGCGAGCAGGAGGGCGAGGAGGCGGTTCATCGAGGGCTCCGGCCCCCCCCCAGTGCAAGGGGCGTGCCCGCAGCGAAACCGCCTTCCTCCACCTCGAGAGCTTCGGTGACCGGCAGAGATCTTTCTCTGCCGAAAGAGATCTTTCGGCGATAGGCCCGTCGAGGCGGCCCTTGGCGGCCCTGCGCGCTGGCACGCTCCTTGATGATTCGCGGGGCACCACCTCCCGACCACGGAGCCCTCCATGAGCCCAAGCACCCTCCACACCCACCTGCTCCTGCCCGCTCTGGCGTTGCTCGCCGTCCCCCTCCTCAGCTGCGACGACGAAGACGACGACGACACCGCCCAGGACACCAGCGCCGAGGACGCCCTGGCCTGCCCCGAGCCGGGCGCAGACGCCATCAGCGTGCCCGAGGCCAAGCTGTACTTCGAGCACAACAGCACCGACGAGGACACCGGTTTGCACGGGCTGTTCGACCAGGACGGTTGGTCGCGGCTGTGCGTCTACGACCCGAACGGCCAGCAGATCCTCTCCGTCAATCCGATGGGAGACTTCGGCGGTCTGGGCATGGCCTCGCTGTTCTTCGAGTCCCGGGAGCCGCCCCACGACCAGGTCAGCGTGCAGGAGCACCTGGACACCTACCCGGAGGGCACCTACGTGCGCTTGTCAACCCCCTACCGTCGAAGAACTCCGGACACCCCCTCAGGA
>CAZHIK010000558.1:0-6375 GCA_964532635.1 uncultured Enterobacterales bacterium | reverse complement strand
GGTGACAAATAAGACTGTCAAGTCAAACCAGAGAGTACAGACAGTGCAGACAGTCGGGGGTTTCCGTATCGACACCGATTCGCTCGCGGCGAAGGCCCGTGGGGCAGAAGTCCTCACAGATCCGGCAGCTGCCACAGCGCTCCGAGCGTCGCCCTGCGACCTCGAGCGTGTCGTTGTCGCGACTGTAGACGTCCTGGACGATGCGCAGCTTGTACGCGAGACGGGCCACGCCGGGCCGGTCCACCAGGGGACGCACCGCCAGCTTGAGCCAGATCAGCCAGCGCTTCTCGGACAGCTTGGCCTGCACACTGCGGCGTGGCGGTAGCTCCATGGTGTGCAGCACGGGGACCTGCTCGCGGATGGAGGCCTCGAGGGACGCGGGGACGCGGCCGCGCTCGGCGGCGTGGACCAGGTAGGGCGCCACCCGCCAGTCGATGCCCACCAGCCGCGCCACCACCAGGTCGTTGATCAGGGCGTCGTCGCAGGCCACCAGCACACCCAGGCGGAAGGGCTCGCCGTCTCCCGGGCCGTTGCCCTCCATGCCGATCAGGCCGTCGACGATCACCAGATCGGGCCGGACCAGCTCGTTCAGCGCAAGGATGTTGCGCCCCAGATCGTAGTGCACCTGGCGCTTGTCCTGCCCAACCACGATGCCCACCCAGTTCTTCATGGCGCAGGTGAGCTGCATCTCGGCGTGGGTCTTGACCTTGGGGACCGAGATCAGGAAGTCCTTGTCGAGCACAGTGCTCGAGACCTGTGGGCTGGCGCCAGCGTGGAGCACCAGGGGACGGCCGCGGTCCACGTTGATGTTGACCAGTCGCACGCCCAGGGCGCCGCAGAGCCGATCCACCCGCAGCCGAGCGAAGCTGTCGATGCTGCGGCGATCGATGCCCACGTTGGAGCCGTCCGCCAGGGTGATGTCGGTGTAGCCGCGGCGCTGCAGGCCGCGGATGAGGGCGCCCAGGACGCGCAGGTCCACGCAGTTGCCCGTCAGGGCCACCAGATCGTTGTTGAGGTTGGGCTTGATGACGATGCGAGCGTCGCTGCGCTCGGGCAGTGACGCTGCGCGAGCCTCGAGGATGGCCTCCATGGCGTCCTCGACCTCCGTCCGCGTCCAGGCCCGGTAGAGATCGACCGAGGTACCGGTGATGTCGTAGCGGCTGTGCATGATCACCCCATGGAGCCCAGCACCGACTCGTAGTGGCGCCAGACGCTGGACCAGTCGTAGTGGCCGTCGACGAAGGCGCGGCCCTCGCGCCCCAGGCGGGCACAGCGTTCGGGGTCGTCGAGTAGTGCCACGATGGCATCCCGCAGGGCGAGCACGTCGCCCTGGGCGAAGGGCAAGCCGATGCCGCCGGTCGCTTCGCGAACCGGGGGCTGGTCGCTCCAGATCACAGGCTTGCCGCAGGCCATACCCTCGACGGCGGTGAAGCCGAAGCCTTCGGTCATCACCGTGGGGAACAGCACCGCATCGCAGCGCTGGTACCAGGGCACGATGTCGGGGACGTCGGTGTGGATCTCCACGGGGTGGCCGGCGGCCTGGGTGCGGATGTACTCGAGGTAACGGGCGTCGGGGGCGGTGCCCACGATGCGCAGCAGCACCCGCTTTTCGAGCTCAGCGGGCAAGCGGGCCACCGCGTCGATGGCCAGGTGCTGACCCTTGCCCTCGATGATGCGCGAGGGGTAGGCCAGCACGAAGCGGTCGGACCCGGTGACGGGTTCGGGAGGAGGCACGAAGCGGGAAAGATCCACCCCATTGCGGATGGCCACGGTGCGAGCGGCGGGCAACCCGGCGGCCAGCAGGTTGCGGCGGCTGGCTTCGCTCACCGTGATGACCCGGGCCAGCTTGCGTGCCTGGAGACGGTAGTAGAGGCGTCGCCCCCGGATGCCCAGGCTGCGGTCCGTGGAGGGTCGTCCGAAGTTGAGATCGTGGACGATCACTGCGGTGGGTGCTCTGGTGGCCGGCACCTCGATGGAGTTGGACAGCACCGCGTCGGGATTCCAGCGCGCGATCTGTTGGCGGGTGGTCCACCACAGGGATGCGTAGCCCCGGACCCGATGGCCGTGGCTCAGGTCCACGGCGATCGCTTCGGGGGGTACGAGCTCACGGGAGCGGCGATAGCCCACCACGAGGCGCACATCGTTTCGCTTCCGGGCCTGGAGGTAGAGGTTCTCGAAGACCGTCTCCGTGCCGGAGCGGACATCTGGGGGGAACCTGCGAGCGACCATCAGGAGCTTCATGGGGTGGGAGGATAGCCCGATCCCCACCCTGGCGGCAGTGGTCCTGATCACCCATGGAACCCCCTGGCGCGATACCATGTCCCAAGCTTCGACTCCGTCGCGAGGTCCGCCGCCATGAAGCCCATGTTCGGACTCGTCCCGTCCAGGGACCCCACCATCCACCGGCGCAAGACCGCCGAGCTGGAGAAGGCCGAAGATGAGCGCGAGGCCTTCCTCGAAGAGAAGAAGCGCCTCAAGGAGCAGGGCATCGATCTGGATGCTCCCACCGAGCGACTGGCCTGCCCGCGCTGCAAGACGGTCTACGACTTCGGCGACACCTGCCCGGACTGCCAGGTGGAGCTGGTGGGCGCTTCGGCAGCCGACACCGCCGACCCCGTCGCCGTGGAAGGCCCCGACAAGCTGTGGATCTTCCTCTACGTCATCCCGGGCATCATCGCGGTAGGCATGGCGGTGGCGATCTGGATGTGGGTGAGCGGGGCTGGAGGTTAGGCAGGTTTCCCGCCCTGGAGACTTGCATGCCCCTGCCTCTCCTGTTCTGCCTGGCCGCGCTCGGCTCTCCCCAGCGCTTCGAGCTGCGCGATCCCGTGCCCTGGACAATGGATCCCGATCGGGTCGATGCGCTGCTGGAGCAGGCCGCAGGCCTGTCGGCCGACGACGCTACCCACGTCGAGGTGCTGGCCCGCGGACCCGACGGCGAGCTGCGGCCCATCGGTGACTACCTGCCGAAGCTGCCCCCCGTTCCGGACAAGCCCGGCGAGGAGTCCCCTCCCCCTCCCATCGCCCACCCCGCCGATCATCCCGGGGCCTCGAGCGGCGTGCTCAGCGGCAAGGCGGTCTACGTGAGCCAGGGCCACGGCTGGATCTGGTACGACAGCCTGGGGCGCTTCTCCACTCAGCGGGGCAACGTCTACGACACCGTCGAAGACTTCCACAACACCGAGGCCGCCAACTGGTACCTCACCGCCATGCTCGAAAACGCCGGCGCGGCGGTGTTCACCGTCAAGGACCGCGGCATGAACCCCGAGTCGGCGGTCATCGACAACGACGCGCCCTCGAGCGGCGGAAGCTACAGCGAGACCGGCTCTGGCTTCGAGGACGGCTACGCCGGCTGGGCGGCGGGCGACACCTGGGCCTACGGAGAGGATCCCTTCGATGCCGGCACCACCCGCCGCTTCCCGGCCGACGATGGCGGCTCGGTCAGCTGGGTGCCCGACGTGCCCTCCGATGGCTGGTACACCGTCTACGTGGCATGGGACTCCGACAACGAAAACGCCCAGGACGCCCACTACCGCATCGTGCACCCCGGCGGAACCATCGATCGGACCTTCGACCAGACCGTGCACGGGTCCACCTGGCAGTACCTCGAGACCCTCTGGCTGCCTGCGGGCACCGAGGGCCTGGAGATCCAGCTGCTGGGAGACTCGAGCCAGTCGGGCCGCTGGCTGAGCGCCGACGCGGTACGCGTGGGCGGAGGTATGGGCGACGTGGAGCGCCACGGCGAGACCACGGGCCGGCCTCGCTGGGAGGAGGGCGCCATCCTGAACACCCAGTTCAACGGGGCCCCCACCTCGATCTACGACCCTTATGGTGACGGCGACGGGTCCGATCCGTCCTCGCGCTCCCGCTGGGCGGACTGGGAGCACCCCAGCGGCGAGGACGCCATCTACCTGAGCTGGCACTCCAACGCCGCGGGCAGCCCAGACCAGGCCCAGGGCACCTCCACCTACACCTACGAGGGAAGCTCCGGAACCGCCGTCACGGGTTCCACAGACCTGGCAGAGGCCGTGCAGACCGAGATGGTCAACGCCTTCGACGCCCTGTGGGAGAGCGGCTGGACCGACCGGGGCACCCGGACGGCCGACTTCTCGGAGGTCAACCCGTCCCACAACGACGAGATGCCCGCAGCCCTGGTGGAGCTGGCCTTCCACGACCACTACATCGACGTGGAGTACCTCAAGCACCCCCGCTTTCGGCAGGACGCCTCCCGGGCCATGATGCGAGGCATCATCCGCTACTTCGCCGAGCGCGATGGCGAGACCCCACGCTTCCCGCCCGAGGCTCCCGAAGACCTGGCCGTGGTCCACAACACCGACGGCGCCCTGGAGCTGTCGTGGAGCAGCGGCCCGGTGGGCGATCCCTACGGTGACGCAGCCACCGGATTTGTGGTCTACAGCTCCTCCGATGGTCGTTCCTGGGACAACGGCACCGAGGTGGGCGCCAGCCCCCTCGCCTTGGACACCCGCGCGGGCCGCAGCGTCTACCTGCGGGTGGCGGCGGTCAACGATGCTGGCACCAGCCTTCCCTCGGAGGTCCTCGGCGCCCGACGATCCGCCGATGGCTGGGCGCCGGTGCTGGTGGTGTCCGCCTTCGACCGGCTCGAGGTCAGCAACCTGGTGTGGGAGGACGTGGGCAGCTCCATCGGCGAGGTGGTGCGCATGGACCTGCTGCGCATCAACGCCTTCGACACCACCGTGGCCCACGGCCAGGCGATCGCCGATGCCGGCTGGTACTTCGACAGCATCGCCGACGAGCGCCTCGATGACGTGGAGCTATCCGACTACCCCCTGGTGTTCTGGGTGGCCGGTGAGGAATCCACCGCCGACGAGACCTTCTCCAAAGCCCAACAGGACCGGCTGCGCAGCTACGTGAACGACGGCGGAGCCTTGTGGGCGAGCGGATCGGAGATCCTCTGGGACCTCGACTACCGGGGCGACGCAGACGACCAGGCCTTCGCCAGCGAGGTGCTGGGGGCCACCATGGCCGCCGACGATGCGGACTCCTGGGAGGCCGACGGTTCAGGCCTTCTCGGTGGTCTGAGCTTGGACTTCGGCGAGGAACACGGCGCGCCCTACCCCGCCGAGTACCCCGACGTGCTCGAGGCCTCGGGGAACGGTGAGGCCCTCGCCGCCTACCCCGGGGTGGGCACAGCCGCCCTGCGAACCGAACAGGTCGTCCTGTTCGGCTTCCCCTTCGAGTGTATCGGAGACGCCGCCACCCGCGCGGAGGTCGCAGCTCGTCTGCTACCCGAGCTGGTACCCGACTACGACGAACCGCCAGAACCCGAGGACACCGACTGGCCGTTCGACAGCGACGAGCCCGGTGACTTCCCGGGCCAGCTCGATCGCCAGCGCATCGAAGGCGGGGGCTGCGGCTGCGGAGGGGGCGCTGCACTGGCTGGGCTCGGCGGCTGGCTCGCACTGCTGCTCTGCGTCATTCGCCGTCGCAACGGGCGCCTTCCGTAAGCCACGCGACTCCCGTTTTCCCTTTACACCTGCCTTCAGGCGGCTACGTTTCCGTCCGTCAACCCCTGGCCTCATCAACGCACTCTCAGGAGTCCTTCCATGCAGCCGCGCTACAAGAACATCATCGCCTTCCTCTGGGCCGAAGACTTCGCCAAGGCCATCAACTTCTACACCGACGTACTCGGCCTCAAAAAGGTCTACGAGTCCGACGGCTGGTGCGAGCTGTCCATCCCAGGCACCCGCAACGCCTACCTGGCCGTGAACCGCTGGACCCGTGAGGGCAAGGCCCCCCGCAACGACTTCATCACCTTCGGCGTCGAAGGCATCGAGGACTACCAGAAGCTGCTCGACGACAACAACGTGCGGCTCAAGGGCGAGCTGATCGAGCTCGACCAGCAGGGCCTCCGGATGCTCAAGTTCTATGACCCCGAAGGCAACGTGATCACGCTCGCCGAGGTGCAGCTATAGCGAGCTGTCGGTTCTCAGCGGTCCGTTGAAGCTGCCAGCTGATTGGATCGCCCCGCTTCACAGCGGGGCGTTCTGTTTGGGGACGCTCGGCGAAGAAGGCCCGGACTCCAGCGAGCGGATAGCTGTATGGCGTCCATCCGCTCGGTGGAGGAAGCGTGCACGCCGACCCAGACGCCATCGCCAACGCGGCCATCAGGGGCATCAGAGGACTGATGCACTGCGTCCCCCTGCCCCTGCTGCTCTGCATCGGCCTGACTGGCTGTCCGTGGATCACCGATGGCTCCCACTGGGAAGCCCGCGAAGGCCTCATGGACGACACGGCTGTGGTCGAGGGTGACGCCGACACCGACTCCGACACCGACTCCGACACAGACGCAGACGCAGACGCAGACGCAGACGCAGACGCAGACGCAGACGCAGACGC
>CAZHIK010000557.1:0-6381 GCA_964532635.1 uncultured Enterobacterales bacterium | reverse complement strand
GCTGGGCAGAAGTTCTCCAGCTGGACGATCCCGGACGCAAGGCCTTCCACAACCGCGCCCTGGCCCCCGAGTTCGTGACCATCGCCGAAGAACTGCAGGCCCACGGCTACCGGACCATCGGCGCCTCCGGCAACCCCAACATCAGCAGCACCTTCGGCTTCGACCAGGGCTTCGACGTGTACCACGAGCCCGAGTCCCTCTGGCGGGACGCCAAGGGGCCGGCTCCCACCGGCGCCGAGCTCAACGCTCAGTTGCTGGCGGAGCTCGATGCCGCCCCGGCCGAGCAGCGGGTCTACCTGCAGGGCTTCTACGTCGACACCCACGCCCCGCGGCGGCCCTCCACCCAGGCCCTGCGCACCGTCAAGCTCGAAGACGGCATCACCTCGCGCCGGGTGCTGTCCTACGACGCAACCCTGCTCACCCTCGACGCCCACCTGGCCCAGCTCTACCTCGAGGCCAAGAAACGCCGGCCCAACCTGATCTTCGTGGTCATCGGCGATCATGGCGAGGGGCTGAGCCTGCCCTCCAACCACGGCAAGGGCCACGGAAACCACCTCTACACCAGCACCATCGACGTCCCCTCCCTCTGGTTCCACCCCGCGCTGCCCGAACCTGGCCGCAGGATCGAGGGCCTGTCCATGGGCGTCGACCTGCTCCCCACCCTGCTCGATCTGCTGGGCTCCACACCCACCAGCAACGTGGACGGCGAGAGCCAGGCCCCGGCCCTGCAAGGCCCCGAGGCCCGGGCCAGCCACCAGCAGGCCTTCTCCCAGACCTACTTCCGCCGCTCGGACAAGACCGCGGTGATCGGCCAGGGCTACCACCTGGTGCGAAACCGGGGCACCCAGGGCAGCCAGGCCCTCTACGAGCTGGACGAGACCCTCCAGCAGACCGACCTGTCGGGCAACCACCCCAAGGTGCTCCAGCTGTTGGGGTACGAGCTGAACCGCTGGGAGGCCGACATCTCCAGAGCCCGCGACCAACACGGTGAGCCGGTGGAGGGCACCCCCTCGTCCGGCATGCTCGAGCAACTCCGCACCCTCGGCTACATCGAGTGACGCTGAACCACCGCCGCAAGTGGCGCGCGATCGTCGAGGTCCCCCGCGGCTCCTTCGTCAAACGCGAGCTGCACCAGGGCCGGCGCATCGACTTCGTCTCCCCCCTGCCATCCCCCTTCAACTACGGCTGCGTGCCGGATCGGGCTGGAAACGACGGTGATCCGCTCGACGCGGTCATCCTGGGACCACGCCTACCCCTGGGCGCCGAGGTGGAGTTGCCGGTGGTGGCCCGGGTACGCTTCGTCGATGCAGGCTCGGACGACACCAAGCTGGTGCTCTCGGCAGCACCCCTCAGCCCCGGCCAGCGGCGGACCCTGGTGACCTTCTTCAGGCTCTACGCCCGTGCCAAGGGCCTCCTGAACCGCCTGCGACGCGCCGGTGGCCCCACCCGCTTCGAGGGACTCGACGAGCCAGGTCAGCGGGCGGTGGTGTCGGAGCCGTAGCTCGGATCGACCACGACCAGGTTCTCGGCGAAGGTCAGGTTGTCGCCCAGGCCGTAGTTGGCGGTGTCGTCGAGGAACTCGAGGTCGCCGATGAGCACCACCTCACCGCCCCAGTCCCCAGGGGTGGTCTTGACCACCAGGTGATCCCCCTCGTTGTGGACCAGGTAGGGCTCGCCATTGGCGTCGATGAAGCACGGATCGGAGAAGCGCAGCTCGGTGACACCCTCGGTCATCTGGTCGTTGGCGATGAAGTCGGTGTCGAGCATGGTGAACTCGGCGGCACCCTCGCCGGTGAAGCGGGGCAGGATGCCCCAGTTCTCGAGCAGGTTGTTGATGATGTTGCTGTCGCAGTTGTCGACCTCGTTGAAGACCACGATGCGGGTGCCCTTGCGGCGGGCGCCCTCGAGCAGGTCGATCTGATCGAGATCGAAGTTGCTGCCGCCGTAGATGCCCGGGGCCATCAGGCCGACCATGCGGTAGTCGCTCAGGTCGTCGCCCAGATCGCTGCGCACGTCGGTGTTCCAGCCGAAGGTGTCCTTCCAGTGCTCGTCGATGTCTTCGTATTGACCGAATCCATCGGAGCCAGCACCTTCGAGGCCTCCGTTGCCGGTGTAGAGCATGATGCGGTCACCGGAGGGGTACACGGGCCCCTCGGGCGCGGTGTCCTCGGGAGGCGAGGTGTCGATGGGCTCAGGCTTTTCACAGCCCACCACCAGCAGGGCGAGGGCCATCGGGAGCAGAGAGGAGTTCATTTGGCGAGACCTCGGTAAGACCCGGCGAGGGGGATACGGCTCGAACGTAGCAGAAAGAGCCTCGTTCGTCCTGCATCACCGTATCCCACCCGAGGGTTTCCGAACGAGGTTCCACCCCTCGAAGCCCCACTCTCGGGGTCCCTGCTTGTCACGCCCCACGGGACGGCGTACAAGCGTAAGATGCCGACCTGCGCGGCCCCTGGGAGTGGACCGCTCCCTGGTCCGCCCACTTCCAAGAGCCACATCGTCCGACAGGATCCGCATGACCCTGCTCCTCCTCCTGGGACTGCTCGCCTCGCCCCGCGCCGCAGCGAACACCGACTGTCCCGATGACGCCTCGGTCCGCACGCTCAAGCGCTGGAACAGCTCGCTGGAGCAGGCACTCAACAAGGCCGAGCCCAACGTCGACAAGCTGGACGAGGCCTACATAGGCGTGCAGACCATGATGGGCTGCCTCGAGGAGCTGCCGCCCTCCGTGGTGTCCCGCAGTTTTCTGATGCTGGGTGGCTACTACGCCTCCCAGGGAGATGTCTTCCGCGCAGAGCCCTACGTCCGAGCTGCCGCGCTGCTCGGCGGCCAGAGTGCCTGGGAGGACTTCCTGGGCCCCGAGCTTCGGGACGCATTCTTCGTGGTGCTGGCCTCCGCTCGGCCTGTTGGCGTGGTCTACGCCTCCGAGCTGCAGCTCGGGGGTGAGTTTCACCTGGTGGGCTCCCAGGGGCCTCCGCCCTGGCTCATGCCACGGGGCACCTTCACCTTCGACTGGGGAGACCGCTCGGTACCCGTCAACGTCAACGAGGCCGAGCTCACCCTGGTCTCCCCCAAGACCTTCGATGAGTTCGAGGCCCTGGTCGAGGGCGTCACCGAGTCCGATCTCGAAGAGCCCGACTACGACGAGGTGATCTACTACGACCGTCGTGCCCAGCGACGCGCCGAGAAGCAGCGCGAGAAGGAACGCGAGGAAGATCAGGCGCCGGAGCTCGAGCCCGATGCCTCCCAAGACGGAGAGTCCGTGGCCGAGCCCGACGCTCCCGCGGAGCCCACGGTGGATGCCAGCAGCTTCTTCGACGAGCTGGCCGAGCTCGAGACCGACGACAGCCCTCCCCAGGAAGAGGTCGTCCCATCCCCCGACGAGCCCGAGCGCGAAGGCGGCAGCGTGTCGCTCCGTCCCCACGTGGGTCTGGGTGGCGCCTGGACCGTGACCGGCGCGGCCAGCGGGAACTCACCCGTGGGCGACGCCAGCTATGGGGGCCTGGGTCTCCTGGCCGAGCTGGGCCTCACCCTGCGCCTCGGTGAGCGCCTGGCTCTGCGACCCGAGATCGGCTTCCGCAGCGCCATGAGCGCCCCCGATCTCGCGCCCTCCCGCTTCACGGACGAAGGCTACGACGGCGAGGTCCCGGTGGAGGAGCTGAGCAACCGCCTGATGGCGGGCCAGGCTCGACTCCCCGTGCTGCTCCGGTTGGGCCCCGTTGCCCTGGGCGCCGGCCCGGCCTGGGCCATGGGCACCGCGCGCGTCACCGCGCTGACCGCCTGTGGGGAAGACAGCTCGTGCGTGGCCCCAATGCAGGGCAGCATCATGGCCGCTGGCGGCTCGGTCCTGCTCGGCTTCCGACCCGGGCGCTCCCCCGTGATGCCCTGGCTCGATCTCACGGTACTCCACGACGGCGAGCGCGCCGCGGTGGCCGGCGGCTTGGTGCTGGCCTGGGAGGGTTCGCCATGATCCGCCGCCCCACCGTGCTCCTCCTCCTGCTGGCCGCCGGCTGCGGCACCAGCTGGGAACCCATCGACGCCGACGGCGACGGCTACAGCCGCCAAGACGGCGACTGCTGGGACGCCGTGGAGGGTCCCGCTGGCCTGGCGGGCGCCGACATCCACCCCGACGCCACCGAGACCTGGTACGACGGCGTCGATCAGAACTGCGACGGCCTGGACGACTACGACCAGGACAGCGACGGCTGGGTGCCCGAGGGCATGGCCGGCCTGGCCACCATCGGCGTGCCCGACAGCGGGCAGCTGCAGATGGGCGACTGCGACGACGCCGACGGCGCCATCCACCCCGACGCCGCCGAGACCTGGTACGACGGCGTGGACCAGGACTGCGACGGGGGCTCGGACTACGACGCAGACGCAGACGGCTACGACAGCAGCGAGCACGACGGCGAGGACTGTGACGACGCCGACGCCGCCATCAGCCCCGACGCCACCGAGATCTGGTACGACGGCGTCGATCAGGACTGCGACGGCAACGACTGCGATCAGGACGAAGACGGCTACGCCGACGACGGCCTGGGCCTGGGCGTGTGCGATGTCGAAGACTGCGACGACAGCGACCCCAACATCCTCCCGGACGACTCGGTGCCCGAGGTCTGGTACAACGGCGTCGACGAGAACTGCGACGGCAACGACGGCGACCAGGACGGTGACGGCTACTGGGTCGAAGGCTACGATGGGTTGGTGGAGGACGCTGGCGGAGAGCCCCTCGAGGTTCCCGAGGGCTACGACGGAGACTGCGACGACACCAGCGACAGCGCCTACCCCGACGCAACCGAGACCTGGTACGACGGCATCGACCAGGACTGCGACGGGGGCTCGGACTACGACGCAGACGCAGACGGCTACGACAGCAGCGACTACAGCGGCGAGGACTGCGACGACAGCGATGCCGCCATCAGCCCCGACGCCACGGAGACCTGGTACGACGGCGTGGACCAAGACTGTGACGGCGGCTCGGACTACGACGCCGACGCCGATGGCTACGACGCCGACGACTACAGCGGCGAAGACTGCGATGACGCGGACTCCGCCATCAACCCCGACGCCACGGAGACCTGGTACGACGGCGTGGACCAGGACTGCGACGAAGGCTCGGACTACGATGCGGACGCCGACGGCTTCGACAGTGACGCCTACGGCGGCGAGGACTGTGTCGATGACGACCCGGCCATCAACCCGGGAGCCAGCGAGATCTGGTACGACGGCACCGACCAGGACTGCGACGGTGCCAGCGACTTCGACGCCGACGCCGATGGCTTCGACAGCAGCGACCACGGGGGCATCGATTGCGACGACCTCCGTTGGGATGTCAGCCCCGCGATGCCTGAGGCCTGGGACGCCGCCGACAACGACTGCGATGGCCTGATGGACGACATGGCCGTCTCCGACGTGGCCCAGGGATGGCTGGACGCCGACGTCTCCGGGGACCACCTGGCCGCCAACGGGGCCCTGTCCTGGGGCGACATCGACGACGACGGCTTCATCGAGCTGCTGGTGGGCAGCACCTCCGCCGACAGCGACAGGGGCACCGTCTGGGTCGTGGATGCCCGCAACCCGCTCGCGCTGCGCGCCGCCGCCTCCACCTTCGCCAACCCCCTCGTCTACGGCACCGACGCCAGCGGTCACATGGCGGTCATGGGCCCGCAGCAGCGAGACCTCACCGGCGACGGAGTGGTGGACCTGTGCGTCGCCGGCACCGACGCCGCCGACGGCTCGAACAGCGCCGTGGCCCTGTACCAGGGCGGCAGCGGCCTGATCGGCACACTCACCCCCACCAGCGCCCTGCTGGAGCTCACCGATGCCGTGGGTACCGAGCCCCCGGTGATCCTCTCCCACCTCGACATGGACGCCGACGGCACCGCCGAGCTGCTCTATGCAGACTGGTCGGGCCAGGGCGCCTGGGGCTACACGGGCAGCCCGGTGTACCTCATCGAGCCGGCCACACTGTCGGGCTCCATGAGCCTGAGCAGCGCCGCCAGCGACTACCTCTTCGCTTGGGACGACGAGCACTACACCGGGAAGGTGATGGGCGGCGGCGACCTCGACGGCGACGGCTACGACGACCTCGCCTTGGGTGCCCCCGGCTACGATGGCGACGCGGGCCTGGTGGCGGCCTACCTGGGCTCGAGCCCCCTGCCCGAGTGGAGCGGCTGGTCCAGCTACACCGACCACGCCGACCTCTCCATCCTGGGAGCCACGGGAAGCGAGCTGGGCAGCCGCGGCAGCCCAGTCATCTGCGATCTCGACGACGACGGAGCCATGGACCTGGCTGTGGTCGATCCCTCGTCCGATGAGGTCTACGTCTTCCTGGCCGCGGGCAGCCTGGTAGGCGGCAGCTACGCCGTGAGCCTGGCCGAC
>CAZHIK010000556.1:0-6387 GCA_964532635.1 uncultured Enterobacterales bacterium | reverse complement strand
CTGGACGCGGTGCGCGGCAAGCCTCCCCAGCACCAGATCTGCGATCGGCTGGTGAACGTGGCCGGGCGCCAGGCCAGCATCGAGCAGGCTGTGGCCGTCAGCGCCGAGGCCCTGGAGCTGGGCTGCACCGAGCCCGAAGAGCAGGGCAAGCACGCGACCTACCTGGCCATGGCCGGACGCTGGAAGCCCGCGGTGACCGTGGCGCGAGAGGTGGAGCGCGACGACAGCGAGTCCCGCGCCGCCCTGGTGCTGGCGGCCTGGGATCTGGTAGCCGGCGATTGCCTGCGATATCGTCGGCTGGCCGAAGACTGGCCCGGCGACTTGGATGCCCAGGTGACCCTGCTGTACCGACATGGTGGCTATCCCGAGCTGGCGAGCGCCCTCTCGCGAGGGGAACTCTGCCCGGCCCTCCCCGCGGAGGTTCCCTGATGCGCAAGCTGCTGGTGATCCTGGCGCTCTGCGCTGCCGGTCTGACCCACCTTGCGCAGCGCTCGGCCGATGAGCTGCGGCACGACACCGACGCCACCGCCGAGCTGCTCTTCCTGCCCAGCCCCAAGGCCTTCCAGGTGGCCACTATGGGCTTCCACGAGCCCGTGGCCGATCTGCTCTGGGTGCGCGCGGTGCTGCTCTTCGGCGAGCGCCACGGCGCCGATCCGGATCCCGCCTGGGGCATCTGGCTGGCGGGCATGATCGAGGCCATCGCGGCCCTCGATCCCAGCTGGCGTACCCCCTACTTCTACGGCGGCACCATGCTGCGGAGCATGGGGGCCATCGACGCCAGCGACAAGATCTTCCAGCTGGGGATGGAGGCCATGCCCGATGACGCCTTCTTCCCGTTCGCCGTGGGCATGAACCACTACCTGCACCGTGGAGACCCGGTCACCGCGATGACCTGGGTCGACATGGCGGCCGCCAAGCCCTCGGCGCCGGCCTGGTACAAGGTGGCGGCTGCGGGTCTGTTGGCCAAGAGCGACATGAAGCCGGTGGCCATCCGCTTTCTCGAGGAGCAGCGGGAGAGCACCTCGGATCCCACCATCCTCGAGATGATCGACATGCGGCTCGAGCGGCTGTACCACGACCGCTGGGTCGAGGTCTTCGCCGAAGCGCGCCAGGCCTACCGGGACCGCTTCGGGACCGACATCGAAGCCCCGGGTGACCTCGGGCGCCTCGGCTCCGCCATGCCCCCAGATCCCCACGGCGGTGACTGGGTGATCGGGGCCGACGGCGTGCTTCGATCGAGCGTGCGAGAGGCCGAGGAGGCCCTGCGTGCGCAGCAGGCGGAGCGCGCGCTGCTGCTGCCCGAGCTCTGATGGATGCCTCTGCGCTCGCCGTGGTAGGGCTCGGGTCCTCGCTGGGGTCTCGCCGCCTCCGGTTGGAGCTGGCCACGCGGCTGCTGGATCTGCAGCCGGGTGTGCGGGTGGTGGGCTGCAGCCGCTTGTACCGCACGCCTCCCTGGGGTGGTGTGGCCCGCAATCCTTTCCTCAACGCTGCGGTTCTGCTGCGCACGCAGCTGGAGCCCAGCGAGCTGCTGGCGAGCTGCCAGGCCATCGAGCGTCGGCTCGGGCGCCGCCGTGGGCTACGGTGGGGAGACCGTGCCCTCGACCTCGACCTGCTGTGGATGGAGGGGCGCACCGTGGACAGCCCCGACTTTTCACTGCCCCACCCGCGCATCGCCGAGCGGGGCTTCGTGGTCCGGCCCCTCGAGGATCTGCTCCCCGGGCTGGTGAACCCGCGCTCCGGGCGCAGTTTCCTCGAGGAGCACCTCGCTATGGGGGCTTCCTCGGCCTCGCCCCACCCGGCGATCGCAGGAATTCTGGCCCGGCCCGCGGCCCGCTAAGCGGATAGCAGTTCCTTCGCTCAGCGCTCCTTCGGAGGACCTCTTGAAGCTCTTCATCGACACCGCGAACCTGGCCGAGATCCGTGAGGCCCACTCCTGGGGCGTCATCGACGGCTGCACCACCAACCCCAGCCTCATCGCACGCGAAGGCGGCGACTTCATCGCCACCATCGCCGAGATCTGCGAGATCGTGCGGGGCCCGGTCTCGGCCGAGGTCGTGGCTCAGGACGCTGCGGGCATGGTCAAGGAAGGCCGCCTGCTGGCCAAGATCAGCGAGCACGTCGTGATCAAGGTCCCCCTGCTGCCAGAAGGCATCAAGGCCACCTCCGTGCTTTCGGCCGAGGGCATCGCCACCAACGTCACCCTCTGCTTCCAGGCCGGTCAGGCGCTGATGGCCGCCAAGGCTGGCGCCACCTACATCTCCCCCTTCGTGGGCCGGCTGGATGATATCGCCACCGAGGGCAACGAGCTCATCCGGCAGATCGTGCACATCTACCACAACTACCCGGAGCTCGAGACCCAGGTCTTGGCCGCGTCGATCCGCCACCCCGACCACCTCATCCAGTCCGCCCTGGCGGGTGCTCACGTGGCCACCGTGCCGTTCAAGGTGCTGCGGCAGCTCTTCGACCACCCCCTGACCGACAAGGGCAACGTCGCCTTCCTGAAGGACTGGGAGAAGGTGCCTGATACCGACATCGTCGCCCAGATGGAGCGCTGGCTGGCGGGCCGGTAGAGGGACCCCGCTTTTCGTTGCACCCAGGGGGGGCACACGCTACGTGAATGAGCCCTCATTCACTCGATCCAGAACCTGGCAGGAGCAGCGTACATGGCGGAGCGAGGCAGCGGAAGCCGAGGCGAGAAGCGGGTTCGCATCATCGATGCCGCCATCAAGGTCTTCGCCGAGAAGGGCTTCCACCAGGCCCGCGTCACCGACATCGCGTCCCAGGCTGGGGTGGCCGACGGCACCATCTACCTGTACTTCCGCAACAAGGAAGATCTCCTCCTCACCATCTTCGAGGAGAAGATGACCGCCATCAACGCGGGCCTTGCTACGGTCCTCGAGGGGGTCGACGATCCCTTCGACCGGATCCGGGCCTTCGCCCGCTACCACTTCAGCCTGGTGCAGAAGCACCGTCACCTGGCCGAGGTGCTGCAGGTCGAGCTGCGCCTGTCCAACAAGTTCCTCAAGGAGTATCGGCCCAAGCCCCTCTGGCAGTACCTGGGGGCATTCGCCAACATCCTCCGCGACGGAAAAGAGGCGGGGAAGGTCCGCGAAGACGTGGATCTCTTCACCGCCAAGTGGGCTTTCTTCGGGGCCCTCGACGAGCTGGCCATGCAGTGGGTCCTCGCTCGTGGCAAACCCCGTTTCAACCTCGATGCCGCGGCCGATACGGTCGCCGACATCTTCATCAAGGGCATCGCCAACTAACTACGCAACCGGGAGGAACAGCGTGAAGATTGGAGTTCTCCTCAAGCAGGTTCCGGCTACGGACACCCGCATCAAGATCAACGCTGGCGGCACTGGCATCGAGACCGGTGGCGTCAAGCTCGAGATCAACCCGTACGACGAGCACGCTCTGGAAGCGGCTCTGAAGCTCAAGGACAAGAAGATCGCCAAGCAGGTGGTCATCATCTCCATCGGCGGCAAGGGCAACGATCAGCGCATCCGTGACGGCCTCGCTCGTGGCGCCGACACCGGCATGTGGATCAACGACCCGGCCCTCGAGGGTGCCGACAGCCTCACCGTGGCCAAGGTCCTCGCGGCCGCCGCCAAGGACGCTGGCGTCGACATGCTCATCGGTGGCAAGCAGGCGGTCGATGACGACAACGCGCAGGTTCCGGCCATGGTCGCCGAGATCCTGGGCTGGCCCCAGGCCCTCGTCATCTCCGAGCTGACCGTCGATGGCGGTTCCTTCCAGGCCACCCGCGACATCGGTGGCGGCCTGCGTCAGGTGGTCAAGGGCGCGCTCCCCGCAGTGCTCTCTGCCGACAAGGCTCTCAACACCCCCCGCTACGCTTCCCTGCCCGGCATCATGAAGGCCCGGCGCAAGCCCATCGCCAAGAAGACGGCTGCTGCCCTCGGCGTGGATGTGGGCGAAGCGCTGGTCGCCGACGCCAACTGGACTCTGCCCCCCGAGCGGCCTGCCGGCCGCATCCTCGAGGGTGAGCCCGCCGACGTCGTCGCCGAGCTGGTCAACCTGCTTCGCACCGAAGCCAAGGTTCTTTAGGCGAAAAGGAGTAAATCATGCCTGGTATTCTCATTCTCGCCGATCACGAAGCTGGGGCCTTCAAGTCCACCGCCCTCGAGCTGGTGGGCAAGGCCAAAGAGCTGGGCGGCCCCGTCGCCGCGCTGGCCATCGGCACCTCCAGCGGTGAAGGCCTGCCGGCCGACATGGTCCTGACCGTCGATGGTCCGGAGTTCGCCACCTTCAACACCGATCCCTGGGTCGCCGCCCTGGCCGCTGCTGTGGCCAAGGTGCAGCCCGACATCATCCTGGCCACCGCCAACATGATCGCCAAGGATGTCGTGCCTCGCCTGGCCGCGCGCCTGGGTGTCGGCATGGCCTCCGATGTGGTCGAGCTGGGCCTCGATGGTGGCACCGTCGTGGGTCGCCGCCCGGTCTACGCCGGCAAGGCCCTGTTCAACGTCACCGTCAAGTCCTCACCGGCCATCTTCACCTGCCGTCCCAACGCCTTCGTGCCGGTGGACGCTGGTGCGCCGGGTGGTGTCGAGGCCCTGGCTGTGGCCGTGGGTGAGTCCCTCACCACCGTGGTGGAGACCCTCGCCCCCGCTTCCAGCGTCGTGGACCTCACCGAGGCCAGCCTGATCGTCTCCGGCGGTCGCGCGGTCAAGTCGGCGGAAGGCTTCGATCAGCTGATCCGGCCCCTGGCCGCCGCCATCGGTGCCAGCCCTGGAGCTTCCCGCGCCGCGGTGGACGCTGGCTTCTGCCCCCACAGCGAGCAGGTTGGCCAGACGGGTAAGGTCGTCAACCCCTCCCTGTACATCGCCTGTGGCATCTCGGGCGCCATCCAGCACCTCGCTGGTATGCGTACTTCCAAGGTGATCGTGGCGGTCAACAAGGATGCGGACGCCCCCATCTTCCAGTTCGCGACCTACGGCATCGTCGGTGACATCTTCACCATCTGCCCGATGCTCACCGAAGCGCTGAAGTAGCATCGTTCTCGAAACGGCCCCCAGGGTCGTTCTCGTAGTATGGCCCTGCCCCGCCCCCTCCTGGGGGGCGGGGCACTTCCTTCAGGCCCCGGAGCCCACCACCACCCTTGCGGGTCGAAGCAAGCGGTCGTCGGCGAGGGCGAAGCCCGGCTCGAGCAGGCCGACCAGGTGGTCGATTTGGCCGGGCGCGGTGCCCACGGCCTCGTGCAGTGCGGGATCGAAGGGATCGCCCACGGCGCCGAATCGCGTGGCCCCCGCCTGGGCGAGCTGCTGCTCCAGCTGCATGAGGATGGCCTGATAGCCCTGGAACCATGGGCTGTCGGGATCCTGGGGCAGGGCTTCGAGACCTCGCCGCAGGTCGTCGTGCACGGCCACCAGGCGCAGCAGTCCCTTGGCGCGCTCGTCGCGCCGGGCGCTGGCCACATCGTGCTCGGTGCGTCCGCGGACTCGGGCCAGGTCTTCGCTCAGGCGCCTCAGTCGTCCAGCCTCGTCGCTGGGGGCGGGCTCGCATTCAGCCGGGCGTTCCGCGGCCGCGCGGGCCTGCTCCCGGGCCTGCTCGGCTTCGAGCTGGGCTCGCTCCGCATCGGCCAGGGCCCCCGCCAGGCGGTCCTCGGCCTGGCGGGCCAGGCGCTGCATGGAGGTGCGGGCCTCCTGGATCTCTCGCTCACACTGTTGGAGGCGCTGTCGGTGGGCGTCCAGCTGCTCTTGCAGGGCCCGGGCCACCTCGAAGGGCACCCAGGGCGCGCCGCCGATGGAGCGGGCGGTGCGGTACCAGGGGGGACGGGAGCCGCGCAAGCTGACCTCCTTGTCCGCAAGCTGCGCACCGCGGGCAACAGTGGCAACGCGTTCGGGAGGCAACCCCCGCGGGGAGCGTTATGTCTGCCGGCGCAACACGCCCAGGCCTCGAACCCATGCGTCACACGTCGTCGCTCATCGCCGTCTTCGTCTTCGCGGCTGGTTGCCGCTCTGCGGCCCCGTCGATGCTCACCCTCACGACCACCACCTCCACCGAGAACTCGGGGCTGCTCGCCTACCTGCATCCCGACTTCGAGGAGCGGACTGGGATTGCGGTGCGCGTCATCGCCAACGGCACCGGCGCTGCCCTCCAGCTGGCGCGCGAGGGAAACGCGGATGTTGTCCTGGTACACGCTCCGGCCCTCGAGGAGCGCTTCGTGGCCGAGGGGTACGGCATGGAGCGGGTGCCTGTGATGTACAACGACTTCGTGCTCATCGGGCCCGAGGGCGGCCCCCTGGAGCCCGGCTGCGCCAGTGCTCCCGCGGCGCTTGCCCAGCGCGCTCCGGCGGAAGCGCTGTTCGCCTCGCGGGGCGATGGTTCGGGCACCCACGGGCAGGAGCGGGAGCTGGGGGACACCAG
>CAZHIK010000555.1:0-6395 GCA_964532635.1 uncultured Enterobacterales bacterium | reverse complement strand
GGCGGCACCCACGTGCAGCGCACCGGCGACATCGGGCCCTTCCGGATCATGTCCGAGGGCGGCATCGCTGCAGGCGTGCGACGCATCGAGGCCCAGACCGGCACCGGCGCCCTGCGCTGGGTCCGCGAGCGCGAGGCCGCGCTCGAGGCCGCCGCTCGGATCCTGCGCACCAAGCCCGGCCAGCTGGCCGAGCAGGTGGAGCGCCTGCTGGCCGACAAGAAGGCCTCGAAGAAGAAGCTCGAAGCCCTGGAGCGCGAGGCGGCCCGCGAGGCCAGCGGCGACCTGGTGTCCCAGGCCCGCAAGATCCACGACCTGATGGTGCTCGCAGCCCAGCTCGACGGCGACCCCGCCACCCTGCGCGAGGAGGCCGAGCGGCTGCGCGACCAGCTCGGCGAACGCTCGGTGGTGGTGCTCGGCGCCAGCGCTGCAGCGGGTCGGGTCCAGCTGGTGGCCTGCGTGGCCAAGCCCATCGCCGGCAAGCGCGTGCACGCCGGCGCCCTGGTCAAGAAGGTCGCCCAGCAGGTGGGCGGCGGCGGTGGTGGGCGCCCCGACATGGCCCAGGCCGGCGGGCGCAAGCCCGAGAAGCTCGCCGAGGCACTCGAGTCCGTCTACGACCTGGTCCTGCCGGCCTAGACGCGATCGGAACCTCGCGCAGGAATCGCGAAGCGATGGGCAGACGCCCGCGAAGCGGGGGTCGCACGGACGCCAAGGCGCAAAGAGCGCCAACGTCTTCGGGGCATAGCCGGCCTTGTTGGTGGCGGGCTGTGAACTGGGAGTGGCTCGCGCAGAGGCGCAGGGGCCTTCGGCCCCGCAGAGAGCGATGAGGTCGGTGACAGGGGCGCCGCTCGTCGTGCTCCCTTTGCTCGAGAGGCTTCCGCGCCGACTGGCCCAGCGCCACCAAGGGGCGGGTGCCGGAGCGGCAGCCCCCAAAAGAAGACACGTCACAAGTCGCCACCATCACCGCCGGCGAAGGCCCACCAGGGCCACAACTACGCCTCTCTGCGCACTCCGCGCCTCTGCGCGAGCCAACCAACACTGCAAGCCGCCGCCTACGCTGACCGTCAGCCACCAACACCTTGGCGTCTTTGCGCGAGGCAAGGCCCCAGCTGGTTCTACTCGCTCACCAGCTTGCGGAGCACCTTGACCTGGCGGTTTTCGAGCTCCTCGTCGTCGAGCTTGCGCAGGGTGGCTCGGGCGGCCTCGATGTCGCCCTGGTGGGCCTGGCACTGACCCAGGTAGGCCAAGGCCAGGGCGCGATCGGCGGCCTGCGGGTAGGCGCGGAGCATGCTCTCGAAGCGGCCCGCTGCCGCCCGCCAGGCCTGGCGGCGCCAGTAGAACTTGCCGATGATGAATTCCTTGTGGGCCAGGCGATCGCGGCCTTCGCCCAGGTGCTCCTGGACATCGGGCAGCAGCTCGCTGTCCGGGTAGCGCGCGGCGAAGCCCGACCAGGTGTTGACAGCCTGACGGGTCCAGACCTGATCGCGCGCGGCCACTGAGGGAGCCTTGCGCCACAGACAGAGCCCAGTGCGGTAGACCACGTAGTCCACCTGCTCGTGGTGCGGGTGCAAGCGCTGGAAGTCTTCGTAGGCCAATCGGGCCTGGTCCCACTCGGCCTTCTTGAAGTACAGATCGGCGATGGCCAGCTCGGCCAGCACCGCGTGGGGATCGTCGCGATGGTAGTTGCGGACCCGGTTGAACTGCTCGAGGGCCTTGGTGTAGTAGCCGCGCTTCATGTACTTGAGGCCCAGCTCGTAGCGCTCCGCGGGGCCCAGGCGGTTCCGCGCGGCTTCGGCCGGCACGCTCGACAGCGACGCGGCGAGCAGCAGGGCGGCGAGGGTGGTCCGGGTGATCCAGGTCACGATGGGGCCTCCGAGGTCGGGGCCCCATAACACCGCAGGACGGCAGCGCCTGCCACAGGCGTTGTCGGATTGACTCCCGTGCCGCCGTGGGTAGAGTTCCAGACATCCTCGGCGCCGAACCCTGAAACCGAGGCGGAAACTCGATGGCCGAGCCAACCAAGCGCTGGCGCACTCCCCTGGCAGCCCTCGCGGGCTTCGCCCTGGGGGCGGTGTTCTCCGTAGGCGGGCACGAGCTGGGCTGCCCGGGCCCCCAGCCCACCACCGCCGACGCCGCCGACACTGCCGAGCTCGCCGCCCAGGCCGCCATCGACGATCCCGTCCTGCCGATCCGGGCGGACCGCCCCCCCGCCTCGTCCCGCTCGAACCCTGTGGTGGAAGCCGTCGCCCTGGCCTCCCCGGCGGTCGTGAGCATCAGCTGCGAGGTCCCCACCCAGTCACCCTTCGCCTTCTTCTACAGCGGTCAGTCCACCTCGAGCTCCGCGGGCTCGGGCGCGGTCATCCGAGCCGACGGCGTGGTGCTCACCAACGCCCACGTCGTCAACAGCGCCACCCGCATCATGGCCACCCTGCCCGACGAGGCCTCCTACGAGGCCTCCGTGGTGGGCCTCGACGCGGATCTCGACCTGGCCGTGCTGCAGCTCGAGGGGGCCTCGGGCCTGCCCACGATCCCGCTGGGGAGCTCGAGCGACCTGCTGCTGGGCGAGACCGTCATCGCCATCGGCAATCCCTTCGGTCTGGGTCACACGGTCACCACCGGCGTCGTCAGCAGCGGCTCCCGCACCCTCGAGGTGGGGGAGCGTGTCTTCCAGGACTATGTCCAGACCGACGCGGGCATCAACCCCGGCAACTCCGGTGGCCCACTGCTCAACATCCACGGCGACCTCATCGGCATCAACACCGCCATCCGGCGCGACGCCGAGAACATCGGCTTCGCCATCCCGGTGGATCGCGCGGCCAAGGTGGCCCGAGACCTGCTGCGCTACGGCTCCGTCCGCGCGCCCTGGCTGGGAATCGCTGTCTCCGATGTCGGCGGACCCCGCTTCACCGGCACCCCCATCGCCGAGGGCGCCCTGCGGATCGAGCACCTCTACGAAAGTGGAGGAGGCGGTGACGCCGGCCTTCGAGCCAACGACATCATCCTGCGCATCGGTGAGCGCGCGGTGCGCTCCCGTGCCGACCTCAACCTGCACCTGGCCAACAGCAAGCCGGGCGACACCGTGCGCGTCTCGGGGCTGCGCGACGGCCAGCCTTTCCAGGCCACCATCACCACCGCATCCTGCCCCGAGTCGCTGGGAAGCGAGCTGCTGGTCGACGGCTTGGGCATCCAGGTCCAGACCGTGCGCTCCGTCGATGCCAAGACCGCGCGGAGCATCCGGCTGCGAGCCACCACCGGCCTGCTGGTCATCGACACCGCCGCCAGTGGTGGCTTCACCAACGCCGGCCTGCGTGCCGGCGACGTCATCCTCGCGGTCCACGGCCAGCGGGTCGACCAGATCGAGCAGCTCGAGACCGCCCTGCTCCGGGCCGTGGCCGCCCACCGTGACGCGGTCCTGCTCACCGTGCAGCGTGGTCCCTACAGAGGCCACGTCGAGGTCTCCCTCTGAACCCCTCCCCCCTTCTCACCCGCGGAGTTTCCATGTCCGAGTCCCAGTCCGGCTCCCAGACCCCTCCCCTCACCTTCGCCACCTTCGTGCTCAGCCTCGCCCAGGCCGTGATGGACCAGCTCGGCAAGGCCGAGTCCCAGCCCGACCAGGCCAAGGAGCACCTCCTGCTCGCCCAGCAGTCCATCGATCTGCTCGAGATGCTCGAAGCCAAGACCAAGGGCAACCTCGACGACGACGAGGCCAAGCTCCTCTCCACGCTGCTGTACGAGGTGAGGATGGGCTTCGTCGCGGTCACCAAGAAGGCCTAGACGACCGAAACTGCATCCCCGGTGCAGCCCGGCGAGGGCGTCGGTGTGGGACAGATCGCCGTTTCTCCGGTTGACATGGGGCGAGCGCGTCGGTATCTTGCGCTCGCATCACGAATGTACCGGAGCCACGTCGGCTCCGGCTGATGGAGGAAAGATGGCTTCGAAGCTCAAGGTTGGCCTTTTCGGCCTGATCGCGATCTCCCTGGGTCTGTACGCCTGTGGCAAGGACGACGACACCGCTGACACCGCTGCCCCCGAAGGCTGCGAGAACGGCGTGGACGAGACCGTCCCCGAGGCCGGCGCCACCGACGCATACTGGCGCGCTGATGTCGAGTTCGTGCTCGACGAAGAAGACGACTCCAGCCCCAGCATCGTCCTCACCCAGGGCGGCGCCGAGGTCGCGGGCACCAGCTGGACCTCCGACGATCTCGAGACGGTCTACTTCACCCCCGACGCTCCGCTGGATCCCTCCACCACCTACGAGGCCACCCTCACCTACTGCAAGGGCGACGCCACCATCGACTTCACCACCAGCGCCCTGGGCACGGAGCTCACGGCCGACATCGTCAACAAGACCTACGAGATCGACCTGGCCTCGGCCCGCTTCGTCGAGCCCGCTGGCGTCGGCGAGCTCATCGGTGAGTTCGTCACCATGAGCGTCCTCATCGGCGTCGTCTCTGTCGACGGTACCAACATCACCATGATGGGCGCGCTGTCCGAAGAAGGCAACTCCGACCAGGACTTCTGCACCGAGACCTTCGCCCTCGATGCCGACTTCACCGAGACCCCCTTCTTCGTCATCGCCGCCGACAGCATCGAGCTGTCCGTGGCCGGCTACACCATCCCGCTGCAGGACTTCGAGGTCTCCGGCACCTTCGCCGACGACGGCTCCTACTTCGGCGGCGGCGTGCTCGCCGGCTCCGTCGACGCCCGCGACATCGTCGAGATGATCGATGAGGTCGACACCTGGGAAGACGCCTGCAACCTCACCGCCTCCTTCGGCGCCCCCTGCGTCGCCTGCAGTGACGGCGTCGAGGCCTGCCTCTCGCTGCGCGCCGACCAGATCATCGCCGACGAGAACCCCGGTCAGGTCCTGGAAGAGGTCGGCGAAGAAGGCCACCCCAACTGCGTCGAATAGCGTCTCACTGTTCGAGGCAAGCCCATCCGCGCTGATGCGCGGATGGGCTTCCTGCTTCAGGGTCTCGGGATCTCGAGCCCCGCGTCCTGGCAGAACGCCTGGAAGTCCGGAGGCGGTGGGGCGACGAAGAGCATGGGCTCTCCGCTGATGGGGTGGGCGAAGCCCAGCCGCACGGCATGCAGCAGCTGGTGGTCCAAGCGCTCCCTCCAGCCCGCCACGGCCTCAGGAAGGTTGCGACCGCGGGCGTAGAGGGTGTCCCCCACCACCGCGTGCCCCTGCTCACCGAGGTGCACCCGGATCTGGTGGGTGCGACCGGTCTCCAGGCGACAGGACATCAGCGCCAACCCTCCGCCATGGGCGAGCCGCCTCCAGTGGGTCACCGCGTGCTTGCCACCACGATCCACCGACGCGAAGCGCAGCCGGTCCCGCGGGTGGCGTCCCAGCTGGGACCGGACCGAGCCCTCGAGGAAGCGGGGCTCGCCGTGGACCACGGCCAGGTACTCGCGCTCGATGTCGTGGATGGAGAACGCTGCCTGGAGCCGGCGCAGGGCCAGCTCGTGGCGGGCCACCACCATCACCCCGCTGGTGCCCTTGTCCAGTCGGTGCACGATGCCGGGGCGCTCGGCGTTGGCTTGGTCCCCCAGCCCAGGGAGCGCGTGGAGCAGGGCGTGGACCAGGGTGCCGCTGCGGTGTCCCCTGGCCGGGTGGACCACCATGCCGGCGGCCTTGACCAGCACTACGATGTCGTCGTCCTGGTGGAGGATGTGGAGGGGAATGGGCTCGGGCTCGAGCTCCGAGGGCTCCGGCGGCGGCAGCCGGACCCGCACGCGCTCCCCACCCCGTAGCTTGGTGGCGGGGCGGGCGGCCTCACCGTCCACGCTCACCAGGCCGCGCTTGATCAGGGCCTGGAGCCGAGCCCGCGACTGGTCGGGCAGGGCATCGGCGAGGAAGCGGTCCAGGCGCCCAGCACCCGGGGGCGCAACCAGCTCGTGCTGCTGCTCGGAGTTCACGGACTCGAGGGCGCTAGCGACCCATGCGGGTCAGGTAGCCGGCGGACAGCCGCTCGGGATCGATCCCCAGCAGGCGGGCCAGGGAGCGCAGGTAGCCCCGCACGAAGGTGGCGGCGGGCAGGCGGGAGAACTCGTCGGCCTCGATGGCCTCGAGGTAGCGCTTGGCGATGCGGGTGGAGGACGCCACGTCGTCGAGGGACAGTCCCTTCCGCTCGCGGAGGCGGCGAATGAGCGCTCCGGAGTGGCCCAGCTCGAAGATCAGGGTGGGCAGATCATCGCTCTTGGGGGCGGGGGCAGCGGCGGGAGCCGCCGCGGCCGGCTCTGCGGGCTTGGCCGCTTGGGGCTTGCCGCCGTGGGTGGGGCCGGCCCGGCTTGGGCTCCGAACGGGGGCCTGGGCCGAAGTGGCCGAGGTCGCGGGCTTCGTGGCGGCCGCGGGTGGCGGCGGGGCGGGACGCGGCGGATGAGCGCTCGCCCGG
>CAZHIK010000554.1:0-6399 GCA_964532635.1 uncultured Enterobacterales bacterium | reverse complement strand
CAACGACCCGGTCAGTCTATCGCCGACCGGGTCGTTGTTGCCGATCGGGCGGCGGTCAGCTGCGTCGACCCGAGCGCGGCGCTGCTACTGCGCGATCTCCTCCGGCCTCGGCGGACGGTCGCCGGGCTCGGGGATCTCGCGGTCGCCCAGGATGGGCGCCAGGTCGGCGGGCTTGGTGAGGCGGACCAGGCAGTGGGCGCCTCGGTCGGGCTCGTCGAGCTTGACCATGCGGTGGTCGCGCAGATCGAGGCCCAGGCCGGTGAAGGCGGAGACCATGGCTGCGCAGCGCACCGCCGGGTCGTCGTCGAGGCTCACCGAGTCCTCGTCATGGGTGACGTGGCGCTCGGCCATGACCAGCATGCCTTCTGGCCGGAGAGAGTCCACCAGGCTCTTCATGCAGCGCAGGGAGCCGGGATCGGTGGTGACCACGCCCTCGCCCGTGAGGTAGAAGGGCGTGTTCAGCAGCAGGGCCTTGTCCACGGTTTCTGGCTTGAGCAGCACGTCCTGCTCGCTCGAGTGCAGGGTCTTGACCCGCTCGCGGGCGTCGGGGGCCGCCTTGGCCAGGGCCCAGTCGAACCAGGTCAGGGCGTCCTGGTCGACGTCGACCGCCCACAGGGTCTCGAAGGGGTAGTCACCCTCCACCAGCAGCAGCTCGAAGCCCCCGGTGCCGGCGCCGATGTCCGCTACCACGTCGGTGGGCTGCAGCTCCAGTGCCTCGGCCACGGTGGGAGAGCGGGAGCGCAGCCCGAAGATGGTGTGCACCGGCTTACCCGCGGCGACGGCGGCCTCGACGTCGGCCTTGGCCTGCTCGGCCCGGGCCCGGTCGTTGGGCTCCACAAGGGATGAGGGCAGGTAGGGCGCCTTGTCCACGTGGTGCTCGGGCCCCGGGTGCGCCTCGGATCCCGGGTGTGATTCGGGCCCTGGGGGAGGCGGGGTGGGGGCGGGCTGTGGGGTGTCCGGCTGTTGGGAGCAGGCGATCAGCAGGACGGAGGCGATGGCGAGGGCACGCATGGGGGCTCCGGGGCGGAGACTACCAATAGCTCTGTGTGCGCGACATGCGCAGGTCCCAGACCTTCTGGGCGTCCATGCTGTCGGGGGCGACGGCCCCGGGCCCGCTGCGGATGGCCTGCATCAAGGCGCGCATCTGGCCGAGTTCACGCGGGCGCTCACGGCAGAGGTCCTGGTGCTGGCCGGGATCGGCGACCACATCGTGCATGGTGTAGAAGGGCACCTGGCTGGGCTGGGACTCCCGCAGCAGCTTGTCCAGCTCGGGATCCAGGCTGGGGCGGTCGTGCAGGAAGGTGCGGAACACCAGCATCAGATCACCCTGGCGCACGGTGAGCATGTCGCCCAGCTCGGCGTAGGCCCAGGCCTTGGGGTCTCCCGGTGAGGCGATGGCCAGCAGGTCCTCGCCGTGCAGCTCCGCGGGGGGCGTGGCTCCGGCCAGGGTGGCGAGGGTGGGGAAGAGGTCGGCCAGCTCCACCACCTGTTCCTGGACGGCGCCTTCGGCGGGCACACCCGGCCCGGCCAGCAGCAGGGGCACCCGCAGGGTGCGGTCCAGCAGGGTGTTGTGGTCCCAGGTGTCCACCGGCTCGTCGTTGAAGCCCTGGGGCTCGAGCAGGCTCAGGCCGTGCAGGGAGCTGACCGCGGTCCAGCGGTCTCGGCCCGCTTGGGGCGCCAGAGCGCCGAGCACGCGCTGGGTGCCCTGGCCCAGCGCCCCCGCGACCTGGGCGTAGCGGACCGCGGCGGCCTGCTGCTGCTCGGGGGTGGTCACGGCGGCCCGGCCGGGCTCGACGGTGCGCGGCCCGCCCAGCTCGCCCATCCAGTTGTCGCCCGGTCGCACCACCACCAGCAGGCGGGGGGCGTCCGCGTTGGCCTCCCACCAGCTGCCCGCGCTGTCGGCCAGGGCCTGCCAGGCCTGCTCCGGCGAGCGATCGCGGCCCAACTCCAGCTCGGTGTGCTGGAACTCGCCGGCGTAGCGGCCGGCGCTGGCCTGGCCCGCGGCGATGAGCGCGGTGCGGTAGCCGTACAGGCCCAGGACCTCGGGCAGGCTGTAGCGCTCGGCGGGCAGCTCGGTGCACCAGGCGGAGCCGCCGGCGGTGCCGGCCAGCTCGGCGCTGTAGTCGATGCCGCACAAGGGCACGGCCGCGGGGTACAGCCCGGTGAGGGTGGAGCCCAGGCTCACGAAGGTAGAGCTGGACTGGGCGTAGGCCGAGGGGAAGCGCAGGGTGGGGCCCAGGTCCAGGGCCTGTACGAAGGCGGCCTCCGCGCCGGGCTGGCCATCGATGTCGGCCCGCAGGCCGCTGGTGAGGAACAGCACCAGGTCGGGCTGCTGGGTCACCGTCGGGGTCTGGTCTCCGGGGGCCGGGGCGCTGGGGGCGGGCTCGGAGGTCGGCGCCGAGCAGCCCAGGGCGAGGGCGGCCAACGCGGTGACGGGGTGGACGGTGGGGGTCATGGTTTCCTCGCGTCCGGCGCGCGGGTCAGGGCCCGCCCTGCGCGCTCCACCAGCAGGCAGAGCAGCGCCAGGCTCAGGGCCAGGGCGATGGAACCCCAGCGACCCCGCGCGGCATCCGGCAGACCCACGAGGGCCATCACCCCGTGGAGGAGCAGGTTGCACACGGCGACCCCCAGGCTGGGCAGCAGCAGCCAGCCCAAGGCGGTGCGCTCCACCCAGCGCGGGGGCTTGACCCCCATCACCAGCAGCAACGCCAGGGGAGCCAGGGCCACGGGAAGGGCGGCTTGCAGCGCCAGCATCGCGGCGGTGGCGGCCTTCTGCAGGGCCCAGAGGGTGGCGCGGACCCGGTCGCCGAAGCGTTCCTGGTCGGGATCGCCGCTGGCGGTGCGGCGCTGGTCGGCCTGCTGCAGGTGGATGCCGTGGGCCAGATCGGCGACGTTGCGCTCGCTGGCCAGGATGGTCCCGAACAGCGCGATGGGGCGACCGTGGATGACCTGGCGGCTCCAGAAGCACTCGGTGAGCACGCCGTCCTGCACCACCGGGGAGCGGTACAGCAGGCCGGTGGGAGCCTCGATGCGCTCCTGGTTGAAGTGCTGGAAGCTCAGCTGGTAGCCCCCGGCCATGGCGATGGACAGCAGCAGGGCCAGACCCGCCACCAGGCGCACGGTGGATCGGCGCGCGCGCACACCGCGCACGGCGGCCAGTCCCACCAGCACGGCGCCCATGGGCAGCCAGGCCCCGCGGTCGATGCTCATGGGGCGCAGCCAGTCCACCTGGGGCGCCGTGGAGAAGGCGTGGAGGCGGAACAGCATCCAGGTACCAGGGACCGCGGCGATCAGACCCCCGACGGCCAGCAGGCGAGGCGTGCAGCGGGGGATGGCCGCCAGCACCAACGCCAGCACGCCGGCCAGCCCGGCGATCAGGGGCAGTGGATCCTCGAAGACGCTGGGGACGCGCCGCGCCATGGGGGCCCCCGACAGCAGCAGGATGCCGCCGATGAGCAGCAGTACACGCAGGGTGGCACCGGGACCGAGGGGGGGGCGGGGGACGCTCATTCGGGCAGGCTCTCCAGCAGTTCGACTGCCTCGGGATCGTAGGGGTAGTTGGCGATGGACTTGTTCAGCAGCTCGCGGGCTTGTTCGATGCGGCCTTCCTGGATGTGGATACGGGCCAGCCCGTTGTACTTCTTGTACTCGATGTCGGGATTGATCTCGATCGCCCGCTTGAATGCGGCCTTGGCATCTTCGGTGCGGCCCTGGCGAAGCCACACCAGGCCCAGGCCTTCATGGGGGCAGGTGTAGCGGTCCGGATCCTGGGCCAGCGCGACCTCGAAGGCTTGCAGGGCGCCGGCGTCGTCGCCTTGGTTGTAGAGCACCAGCCCCAGCTCCGCGCGGGCGTATGGATCGTCGGGGTGGTCAGCCAGCACGCCCTCGAACTGCAGCTTGGCGTCGTCCAGTCGGCCGAGCCCCGACAGGGCGTTGCCCCGGCCCAGTCGGGCCAGGCGGTGGGTGGGCTGCAGGGCCAGGATGTGGTCGTAGTGGCCCAGGGCCTCGTCGAAGCGGGCGTGGTTGGAGGCCACCCAGGCCTGGCCCAGCCAGGCCATCTCGCAGACGTAGGTGGCGTAGGTTCCAGGACTCGCGGGTTGCGCCTGGCAGGCGGTTCCCACGGGCGCCAGGCGCCGCTGTGCCTCGTCGTAGTCCTGGGCGTTGATGGCCAGGTGGCCCAGGCCCACCGCCGCGCCCGCGTCACCTGGGTTGGTCGCGAGCACCTCGTCGAAGGCGCTGCGGGCCTGCTCGGGCTGCTGGAGACCCAGCAGGGCAAGGCCTCGCAGCACGCTCAGCGGCTCGCTGGGGGCGACGGCCATGGCCTCGGCCACGGCGAGGTGCGCGTCGAGGTAGTCGCCGTCGCGCAGCAGCTTGATGGCCGCCAGCTCCGGACCGCCGGGCTGGGGAGCGGGTGGCGCCTGTGTGGGCTCCGGCTCGCTGCCAGCACAGCCGAGTGCCAGCGCGGCGAGGAGCAGCAGGGCCCGGGTCACGGCTGCTCCAGTGCGTCCAGCCGCGCCTGGTAGGTGGCGGTGCAGGACTCGTCCCCGAGCTGCTGGCAGGCCGCGACGATGTCCCGGAGGGGCTGGGGGTTGCCTGGCTCCAGCTCGGCCAGGCGTCTCCAGGCGTCCAGGGCCTTCTCTTGTTCTCCGAGGTCGTGGTACAGCGCCCCCAGAGACTGGTGGGTGCAGCCGTAGAAGTCCGGAAGCTCGGGACCCAGTTGGTCCAGGGTGGACGCCGCCTCGAGCAGAAGGCGCTCGGCGCGTTCGGTCTCACCCCGTGCCAGGTACAGCTGGGCGAGCATCTCCTGGGTGCCGATCACCCGCTGACTGTGCCCCTGCTCGGTGTGGGCTTCGATGAGCTGCTCGAAGAGAGGCTCGGCGTCCTCGTAGCGCTCGAGCCGGACCATGGCCTCGGCCAGGCGCAGCCGCGCGTTGTGGTCGCTGGGATCCAGCTCCAGTGCCTTGGAGAACAGCTCCAGGGCCCGGGCGGTGGACTCCGGGGTCTCGTCCTCCATCAGCAGGTGGCCCAGCCCCTCGTGGGCGCGCACGTTGTGGGGGTCCAGCTCGAGGGCTCGCTCGAAGCTGGCCAGCGCCTGCTGACGGTTGTGGGCCCAGCTCTCGCCCTCGAGCCGGGCTGGGGTCAGCTCGTTGGCCCACATGAAGCCCATGGCCGCGTGGTAGGTCGCGTTGTCGGGGGCGTCGTCCATGGCCTGCTGCAGCTGGGCCCGGGCCAGGCGGTAGGCCTCGGAGGGATCGGGGCTGTCGTGGCCGGCCTCGGCGATGGCGAAGGCCTCGGAGACCGCGCTCCCGGTGATCGTCTGCGGACCGCTCTTGGGGGGCGCGGCGCCCGGTGTCGATGGAACCGGGGGCGGCGGTGTCGACTCGGCGGGCGCCTCCGCGGGCGCAGGGGGTGGCTCCTGGGATGGCTCCGGCGCGGGATCTCCCTCGCTGCTGCATCCGAGGAGCAGCGCCACGAGAGCGAGGGACGAGGAAGCCGGCATGTTCGACCACGGGCAAGGGCGAGTGGTTCTGTGGGTATCGGGTCGCGCCAGCGAGCGCATTCGGACAGAGGTGCTGTTGTGGGCCCTCCACCCCCGCCCAAGTGGATAGAGGTCTCTGTGCTCTGGCTCTCGGTGTTCTACTTCGTGCTCCCTGCCCTCGTGCTCACGCACCGGGCCTTCGGCGAGCACGCCCGGGGCTGGGAGCTGTGCGCGGGCCTGGGGCTGAGCGTCGCGTTCATGGGGTGGGGTGGCTACGCCCTGGCCATGCTCACCGGGGGTGGCTTCGTGCACGGCGTGGCCCTGGCGCTCAACGGCGTGGCGCTGCTGCTGGCCTGGCCTCGGCGCCACGCCCTGCTCGCCTGGCTGAAGACCTTCGCGGGGGATCGAGCCGTCAGCCTGGAGGGCGGCCTCGTGGCGGCGTTGGTGCTCGCCGGGTTCCTCGTGGGGCTGGTCCTGTTCCAGAGCGACGCGTTCAGCAACTCCTGCCTGCACCAGCCCCTGTCGGTGTCGGCCGGGGTGCGCGTGGGCACCATCGAGCCGCCGCTGGGCTCGGGCTGGGTGCTGTTCGTGCAGCCCGGCGAGCGCGAGGGCGCCTACGCCCTGCTGGCCCCCTTCGCGAGCCTGTTCGGCTTCTTCGGGCTGCGCCTGTTCCACGCGACCACCATCGCCCTGGGCGGAGCCTTCGGCTACCTCATCGCGCGGCGGGTGCTCCCTGGCAGCCCGGTGGGTCGCGTACTGGTGGCCGCGGTCTTCCTGGCCTACCCCTTCTGCGTGGACATGATGTGGGCCGACGCCAACTCCATCGGCTTCTTCCTGGCCGCGGCCCTGCTGCTGCTGGCGCTGCGGGCCGAGGTGGGGATGCTGGCCCTGGGGGCGCTGATGGGGGTGCTGGTGGCCGA
>CAZHIK010000553.1:0-6423 GCA_964532635.1 uncultured Enterobacterales bacterium | reverse complement strand
GCCCCGCCAGGTCCAGCTCGGCGCGGCCACTGGCGGTCAGGCCTTCGTCGCCGGCGTCCAGGGTGATCTGTGCGCGGAGCTGGCCGTGGTTGTGGGCAGCGTCGAGCTCCCGCATGACCTGAGGCTGCTCCGACTCGCCGTCGAGCACCAGCACGGGCTTGCCCGCCAGGTGGTAGCGGTTGTGGGCCGCCGCCGACGCGGTGGGATCGAGCCAGACGGGATGGTGATCGGGACTCACCCGCACCCAGACATGCTCGAAAGGCACCGGAGAGGGCACGTCGGGCAGCCAAGCGCGGTGGGGCGAGGCCAGGGCCACGTGGGCGTCGAAGCCCGCACCCCGCAGCATGGCCACGAGCAGCACGGCCTTGTCGAGCGGATGGCCCACGCTGGAGGCGAGCACCTCGCCCGCCGAGCGGGTGGCGTAGCCGAAGTCCAGGGGCGACCAGTCGATGGTGCGCACGCCGCTGACCACGAAGTCGTGGATGCGGGCGATGCGCTCCGCATCGGTGATGCTGCCATCGAGCACCTGGTCGACCTTGGCCAGCACGTAGCCGTCGGCCATGGCCGAGGGCTCCACCTGGGCCTCGAGCCAGGCGCGGGTGTGCTTCCAGCTGGGGGAGGTGGACCACATCAGGGTGGGCACGCCCACCTCGCCGTGGTTCTCGCGCAGGTTGAGGCCCGGCACGGCCAGGTCCTGGAAGACCAGGCGGGTGAGGTCACCGCTGGTGGACTTCTCGGGCTGGGCGGCGCCGTGCAGAATCCCCCAGTGCAGGGTGGCGTCCTGGGGCGCCTCGAGGATCACCCGCTGGCTCTGGATGGGGATGAAGTCGGCCAGGGGCTGCAGGCCCCACATGGGCATGCCCAGGGCGCCGCGATCGGCGATGCGGTAGCGCAGCAGGCTGGTGGAGTTGTGCTCCACACCCACGTGGGCCACGGTGAGCTGGCGCATGCGGGCGTAGGGGACCGCCCACTGCATGACGCTGGCGGTGTTGGGCACGAAGCTGTTGGCCTGAGCGCGCACTTCTGTGCCGTCGACCATCCAGGTGACCGCGTCGAGCACCTCGAGAGTCGAGCGAGCGTCGTTCCAGTCGATGCGCGGATCGAGCATGTCTTCGCGCATGGGGTGGCCGGTGAAGGGCTTGAGCGCCTGCTCCACCTCGGTGGTGATCTTGCCGCTGGCGTCGAGGGTGACCGTCAGGTGGCGGCGAACCCACAGCCCGTCGTCTTCGGGCCAGGTCTCGGTGCCGGAGGCCGAGGTGACATCGGCGGGCACCGCGGCGGTGGCGGGCAGGGCCAGCAGGGAGGCGGCGAACAGAGTGACGATACGCATGGCTACCTCCTCTCCAGCACGATGGTGTCCGCGGGGAGCTCCAGGGCGGCGTTGACCACCTCGGCGAAGTCGCCGTACTGCTCTGCGGGGATGAAGCGGCGGTTGATGCGGAGATCCTGGGAGTACTCGACCTTGCGACCGCGCTGGGTGGTGGTGGTACGCAGCGAAGCGATGTCGTGCTCGATGGCCACGTCTTCGGGCAGGTGAGCCAGCCGGTAGCCCGGCGGCAGGGTGAGGGTCTCGCTCACGTCGCGCATCCGGGGGGCCCAGATGAGCAGGCCCTGGCTGCGCTCACCGTCATCGCCGAGGGTCAGGTAGGGGGCCAGGCGGCTGGTGGTGACCAGGTGGGTGGCGGTGGGCTGGGCGAAGACCATGCCGTCGGAGGTGACCAGGGCGTAGCCGGGCACCTCGAAGTGGGCGGTGTAGGCGATGGGGGTCACCGTGTCCTGGATGGCGGCGTAGGAGATCTCCACCGGCTCGACCTCGACGTTGGGGCCCAGCTGACCCAGCACTTCTTCGAACCAGGCCTGGCGGTCGCGGGCCGAGGTGTAGTGGACCATCTCCCGGCGCAGGCGCTGCTCGGCGTAGCCCAGCGCGCTGAAGGTGATGGTGCCCGACAGAGTGCCGTCGGCGGCGATGGCCGTGTCGGCCTGGACCACCAGCTTGTTGTCCTCGGGCGGGAAGGCGGGGGTCATCATCAGCTCCTCGCCTTCGGGGGTGCCGATGACGTAGTGCTGCTCGCCTTCGGCGCTGGACCAGTTCTCCGGGCTGTAGGTGACCCAGGTGGGGTCGAGCATCTTCCAGTCGTCGCCGTCCGCCAGCGCCACCACGCAGTGGTTGAACTGGTCGGCGGGCACCCGCTCCACCCGGGAGCCGGCCATGGTCATGGCCGGGTAGACCGTGTAGCCGGCGGCCCGCAGCATCACGATGGCCATGCCAGCCTTGTCCTTGCAGACGCCGGAGCGGTCGCGGAAGATCATCTCGCCGGTGTGCAGCGTGTAGCCCTCGCCCTCACCCATGGAGATGCCCGAGTAGCGGATCTCGTTGGCGGCCCAGTGGTTGATGGCGCGGATCTTGTCCTCGTCGGTCTCGAGGCCGGCGATGATCTCATCGACCTTGGCCTGGATCGCGGGGGTGGCGTCGAACTGGGATTCGTTGACCTGGGCGAACCAGCGGGACTTGGCACCCCAGTCGGGCACGGTGGCCATGACCACCTTGGGCTCGGTGTCGGGGTACTCCTCCGCGTAGCGGCCTTCCGCGTGGTAGCTGGGCACCTCGGTGCGCCAGAAGCGGTAGATGTGGTGCTGATCGTCGAAGGTGACGTAGGCCTGGACCTCGCCGTTGTGGACCTCGTACTGGAGCGGCTTGTCCTTGGGGGTGCGCACGGTGTAGTGGCGCTGCTTCACAGGGTGGTGGTCGTGGAAGTAGACCACGTCGTAGAAGTGACCCCGCATGGGGGGGATGTAGCGGGACTCGTCGTCTTCTTCGGCCGGGGGCTCTGGCTGAGGCTGGGCGGCCTGCTGCACGGCCTCGACCACCTGCTCGGGTGCTGAAGGGGGCGGCGCCGGCTCCGCGGGGGGCTCAGGCTCCGGCTCGGGCTCGGCGGGGGGCGCTGGCTGCTCCGGCTCGTCCGAGCCCACGGGGCCCCAGGGGCTGTCCTGCTCGCCCAGGTAGGCGATGAGGAAGCCCTTCATGTAGGAGCGGACCTCGACCGCGTCACCGGGGGCCAGGCGCGGCAGGGGCAGCAGCTTCATCTGGGCACCCCAGTAGATGGCCCACTGGGGCTGGGGCAGGTCCACGCCCGCCATGTCGAGCTCTTCGACCGTGCCGTCGGCCCGCAGTACACGCAGGGACTCGACCACCACCACGTTGGACGCCGGATCGAAGTCGAGGCGCAGGCGCGCAAGCTGGGCGGCGCCGGGCTCGCTCAAGCACTTGAGGACCTCCCAGGTGCGGATGTGGCTGAGGCCCGAGTCCTCGACGGTGACATCGGTGCGCTTCAACACGGTGACCACATCGGCGCCGTCGTTGGCGTCCTGGTCGCCAGCGGCTTCGACGAGGGCGCGCAGGGCGTCATCATCGGCTGGGGCGACGGGTTCCTGGGCCAGGGCCGAGGATGCTGTGAGCACCAGGAGCGACAGGGCCGCGAGGATGCGGAACAAGCCGAGGAGGGGGCGGATCTTCATGGAGGCTCCGGCGAGACGGTCGTGCAGGGCTGATAGAACGCGGATCGTTAACCCGGGCCGCAGCGGCCTGGGCTACGACTCGAACCGTGGCTCTGGTAGAATGCGCGCCCGACCCCCACGGAGTTGCGCCATGACCCGCACCCTCTTCCTCGCACAGTGCCTCGCCCTGCTGTCGCTCACCGCCTGTGGGGACGACGACGGCGGCGCACCCGACGGGTACCCCTGTGGCGAGGGCACCCACGTCTACAACGGCGAGTGCGTGCCCGACACCGGCATGTCTCCCGAGGAGTGCGAGTGCGATGACGACACCGCCGGGGGTGGTGACTGCGAGGACATGGACGGCGACGGCTGGCCCCGCGATGACGGTGACTGCAACGACAGCGATCCCGACATCAACCCGGGCGAAGACGAAGTCTGCGACGGCGTGGACAACGACTGCGACGGCTTCGTGGACAACGACGCCGTCGACGGCGCCGACTGGTACCCCGACGGGGACCTCGACGGCTATGGCGATCCCGATGGAGAGTTCATCAACGCCTGCAGCGCCCCCGCCGGCTACGTCGCCGACACGACCGACTGCGACGACAGCGACGACACCGTCTACCCAGGCGCCGAGGACAGCTGGTACGACGGGATCGACAGCGACTGTGGTGACGACAACGACTTCGACCAGGACGGCGACGGCTACGACCACTCGGACTACGGCGGCGAGGACTGCAACGACGAGAGCACCGAGGTCGGCCCCCACATGGAGGAGGTCTGCGACGACGGGCTGGACAACGACTGCGACGGCAGCAACAACGGCTGCGGTATCGAGGGAGAGGTGGATCTGGCCGATGGCAACGCCATCTTCCAGGGCGGAGCCGCGGGCGACTACGCCGGCGCCGCGGTGGCCGGCGCGGGCGACGTCAACGGTGACGGCTACGACGACGTGCTGGTGGGCTCTCCCCGCGCGGACACCGGCGGCTCCAACGCTGGCGACTCCTACCTGCTGCTGGGCCCCTTGTCCGGCACCTCGGATCTGACCTCCGCCGACGCCGTGCTCTACGGCCTGGCCTCGAGCGACCTGGCCGGCACCGCCCTGGCGGGCATGGGCGACTGGAACAGCGACGGCTACGACGAGATCGTGATCGGTTCCTACGGCGACGACAGCGGATCGTCCGGTGCGGGTGCCGCCTACATCTTCCAGGGCCCGGTCACCAGCGGCAGCATGTCCGACGCCGATGCCCACATCCTGGGCGCCGCCGACAACGACGGCCTGGGCTACGCGGTGGCCGGTGCTGGCGACACCAACGCCGACGGCGTGCCCGACCTGCTGGTGGGCGCCTACGCCAGCGACACCAACGGCAGCAACGCTGGCTCGGCGTATCTGTTCAGCGGCCCGCTCACGGGCCAGGTGTCCACCAGCAGCGCCATCGCCAGCTTCCACGGCGCGGCCGAAGGCGACACCGCGGGCTGGTCGGTTGCCAGCGCCGGTGACACCAACGGCGATGCCCTGAACGACCTGATCATCGGTGCGCCCAGCAACGACGACACCGGCACCGACGCCGGCCTGGCGGCCCTGTTCCTCTCCACCCCCTCCGGCTCACTCTCCCTGAGCTCCGCCGACGCCGTGCTGACCGGCGTCGCAGCGGGTGACTACGCCGGCTACTCCGTGGCCGGCGCCGGTGACGTCAACAACGACGGCTACACGGACATCGTCGTGGGCGCCTACGGGGCCGACGACAGCTCCAGCGGCGGCGGGGCGGCCTACATCATGTGGGGCCCCATCGCGGGCTCCACTTCCCTGTCCGCCGCCGAGACCATCATCCTGGGCGACTCGGCCAGCGGGCGCCTGGGCGTCTCGGTGGCCAGCGCGGGCGACATCAACAGCGACAGCCAGGCCGACGTCCTGTTGGGCGCCGACCGCTACTACGGCGGCGTGGGCGCCGCCTACCTGGTGCTTGGCTACTCCATGGGCAGCATCGACGCTTCGAGCGCCGATGCCATGCTCGAGGGCCAGACCTACTACGACTGGGCCGGAGCCTCGGTGGCGGGCGCGGGCGACACCAACGCCGACGGCATGTCCGACATCATCGTCGGCGCCTGGGGCAACGACACCACCGGCACCGATGCGGGCGCGGCTTATCTCTTCGAGGGGCATGGGATCTAGGGGCTGCGGAGTCTCGAGGGTGAGGTCGACGGACACCCATGCTCCCGGCTCACAGAAGCGTCGTGAAGAGCCCAGCCCTCACCACCGACTACACACCTTCGCGTGCGATTGGGTAGGGGCCTCCCCCGGCGCGGTATTGCTGACGGTGGTCCTCGTGCTCGCCACGGCCGGGTGTGACCGGAGCACGAGCCCGTCGCGACCGCTTGACACCGGCGAGATGCCCGAGTGTGGCGAGGGCTCGCTGGCTGACCGTGGGCAGTGTGTTCCCGAGGCTTGCGGCCCAGGAGACTGGGGCAACCTTGGGGTGGACAGCGCCACCACCTACGTGGACATCGAGGCCGAGGACGGTGGTGACGGCAGCGAAGGAGCGCCGCTGCGCAACATCCAGGCCGGCCTGGACCAGGCGGGGAGCCGAGGTGGCGGGCTGGTGGCGGTGGCGGCGGGGAGCTACCGGGAGACGCTCGAGCTCACTCACGACCACGCCGGGGTGCACCTGGCGGGCAGGTGCAAGGAGCTGGTGGTCCTGGATGCAAGTGGAGGGGATGAGCAGACAGCGGGTATCAACGTCCACTCCGGAGCGAGCCAGGTCGAGGTCTCGGGAATCCACGTGCAGGGATCGAGCTACATCGGTGTGCTGCTGACGTCCGGGATCGCGCGGATGGTGGACTCCATCGTCGAGCAGAGTGCCTACGTGGGACCCCTCATTGCCCGCGGGAGCCCGACGTCTCCATCCGCCCTCGAGGTGGAGGGCTGCG
>CAZHIK010000552.1:0-6428 GCA_964532635.1 uncultured Enterobacterales bacterium | reverse complement strand
CCGCCGCGGTGGTCCATGTTCTCATCGGACTGGCCCGAGCCCTGAGCTTCCTGCACGGGCGTCGCCTCATCCACCGGGATCTCAAGTCCAACAACGTGCTGGTGCTCGAGGACGGCACCGCCAAGCTGCTGGACTTCGGCGCCACGCGCGGCATCGCGCCGGAGGACTCCACCATCACCCGCCTGGGCGAGTTCGTGGGCACCTTCACCTACGCCTCCCCCGAGCAGATCGAGGGCGAGCGACAGGACGCGCGCAGCGACATCTACTCCCTGGGCATCCTTGCCTACCGGCTGCTCTGCGGCCGCCCGCCCTTCGAGGCCGAGTCGGTCGCGGCGGTCTCGCGGATGCACTTCGAGGACGACCCCGAGCCGCCCCACGAGCGGGTGCCTGGCCTACCCGAGGGCCTCTCGGAGCTGGTGTTGACCATGCTCGCCAAGCGCCCGGAGGATCGGGTCCAGAGCGCGGCCGAGGTGGCCGAGGCTCTGATGTGGCTCACCGAGCAGGGGCTCGAAGCCCCCACCCTGGGCGACGTGGACGACGACGCGCCACCGCCCCTGGTGGGCCGCCGTTCGGTGCTGCTGAGCCTGCAGGCCATGGTGGCGCGAGCCCGCCCCGGCCGCATGAGCCTGGTGCTGGGGGGCCCGGGCTCGGGTCGCGATCGCATCCTGGAGGCAGCGGGAGCCCTGGCCGAGGCGGCCGGCTTCGAGCCCTACCGCGCCGAGGCCGAAGAGGCCGCCGTCACCGTGGCCCACCCGGAGGGTGACACCGACCTCGACTGCTTGCTGGCCACCCTCGAGGGCGGGGGCCGGCCCGCGGTGCTGTTGCTGCGTCGCCTGGATCGGGCCGGCGAGGCCGGGCTGGGAGAGCTGCAGCGCTTCCGGGCCGCGGTCATCGAGCGGGCTCTGCCCGTGCTGGTGGTGGCCACCATCCCCGAGCAGGCCGACAGCGAGGTCCTGCGGCTCGCCTTCCTCGACGCCGGCCGTGTGCCGCTTCGTCCCCTGACGCGCGGCGAGGTGGCCGTGCTGGTCGACGCCATGCTCCAGGAGGGCTGTGTCACCCGGCGCACCCTGCAGCGGCTCTATCAGGCCACCGGCGCTCAGCCGGGCTTCGTGGTGCGGGTGGTGGAGGCCATGATCGCCGAGGACCTGTTCGCCTCCGAGCGGGGACCAGCGGGCTTCCGTCGCTGGGTGGATCACTCCGACGGACGGGTGGCGGTCCCCGCGCCCGTGCGCCGGGTCTTGTCTCGGCAGCTCGGTGCCCTGCCTCGGGTCTCGGTGCAGGTCCTGGTGGCGATGGCGCTCGCGGGAGACGCCGCCCATTCCACCGTGGTCGCCGATGCCCTCGGCCAGAGCGATGCCTCCCTCGAGCGGGCCTGCGCAGCGCTGCGGCGTCAAGGCGTCCTGGGCCCCTCGCGCGTCGGGGAACCTCTGAGCTTCGCCGTCAAGCTCAGTGAGCCTGCGCTGTTGGACAAGGTCGGGGACCGGGACCGGAGCCTGTTGGTCCAGCGCCTGGCCCAGGCCCTGCCCGGGCCCCGCGCCAGCCTCGGCGCGGTGGGGCTGCTGGCCGAGGCCGGGCTGCACGAAGATGCCCAGCAGGAGCTGGTGCGATGCTACCTCGCCAGCCGCACCGGCCACGATCTGGCGCAGAACATCGCGCTGGTGGGTTCGGTGGTGGAGCGCGCCACGCGCCGGCGGTTGGCCCACCCCACGGTGCTGGCGCGGCTCGAGGCCTGCTGGGCTCGCGCTGTGGCCGCCGTCGAGCTGGACGATCCACGGGTGGACGAGGCCCTCGAGCGGGCCAAGGAGCTGGTGGTCACCCCCGAAGCCGGCGCCGAGGTTGCCCTCGAGCGGGCGCGCATCCACGGCCTACGGGGCGAGGGTCCGGAGCAGGACCAGGCCCTCGAGCACGCGGAGACCACCCTGGGCAGCGCGGGGAGCGTCAAGCTTCGCCAGCACGTGCTGCTCGCCCGGAGCGGCCACGCCCTGCGTCGAGGCGCCCTGCAGCTGGCCGAGCAGCGCGCGGTCCAGGCCCTGATCCTGGCTACGCGGAGCAGCGATGCCCACGGCGAGGGGCGCGCGCGTATCGCCCACGCGGTGGCCCTGGTGGCCCGAGGCCAGCTGGACCAGGCCGAGGGCCAGCTCAAGGCGGCTCGGGCGCGCCTGGCCAGGGACGCTGGAGGGCGTGATCTGTGGCTGGCCGATCTCGAGCGCGCCCGGCTGCTACAGCTCGAGGAGCCCCTGCAGAGCGCCCAGGACGCCAGCGACGCGCCCCGTATCCTGGCCATGGTGCCTGCCATGGTGGAGGTCGAGCTGGACCTGTACCGGCTGGGGGAGGCGCGGGAGCTGCTGGCGGAGCTGGCGGACATGGGGCTGGCGGCCCGCCACCCTGTGAGCGCGGCGGATCTGGCGCTGGCCCGAGGGCGCCTCATGGTGGCCTCGGGCGGGGCCCCTGAAGCCGTGGAGCTGCTCTCACAGGCCATGACCGCAGCCGACGACGCTGGCCTGGTGGTGGTCGCGCGTCGGCTGCAGGCCTGCCTGGGGGAGGCCCTGGCCAAGGCGGGCGATCCCATCCGCGGTGCCATGGCCAGCGATCTGGCGGTGGGAGGTCTGGCCGCTGTGGGCCACATGCCCGCCTTGGGCGAGGCCTGCGCCTGTCGGCTGCGCGGGCAGGGTGAACGAGTGGACCCCGAGGGCTGCTTCCAGCCGGTGGCACCTTGGCTGAGCGAGCAACCCCTGCGCCTGATCCGCATGGAGTCTCTGCTGGCCATCGCCGAGCACGCCGCGGCTCGCGGTGATCCCCGCCGGGCCCACTGGGCCTACATGGACGCGCGCAAGCTCCTCGAGGAGATCACGGGCCTGCTCTCCGACGATCTGAGGGCCGCCTTCCACGTGCACCCCTGGTTCCGCAAGGTGCAGCATGGCGAGTCGAAGGGCGGGGCCTCCTGGAGGGGACGGCGCTGACGGAGGCTCACCGCCTTCGTAGTGCTCTCGCTGCCACACTCTCCCGCATGGGCAGCTCAGTGGGCCAGCTGCCGTCGTATGCGTGGATAGCGTGGGCGATGGCGGGGGCTGTGGGCACCAGGCAGACCTCGCCGATGCCCTTGGCGCCCCAGGGCCCGTGCTCTGCGGGGATCTCCACCAGGATGGCCTCCACCTCGGGGGTGTGCTTGGCCGGGAGCACGCCCAGGCGGCGGTAGGTGGTGTCGGGGACTCCGCCGCTCACCGCCAGCTCTTCGGTCAGCGCGTAGCCGGCGCCCATGTGCACACCGCCCTCGATCTGTCCCCGACAGGCCATGGGGTTGATTGCGCGGCCCACGTCGTGGGCAGCGACCACGCGATCGAGGCGTCCGTCGGCGTCCAGGATGGCCAGCTGGGTGGCCCAAGCGTAGGCCCAGTGGGTGACCGGATCGGGCACTGCGGTCTCGGGCGGGTGGGTCTCGGGGGCGTCCCAGACGCCCAGGTAGCGCTGGCCCACCAGGGGCTCGAGGGCACCGCTGTTGTCGTCGATGGCAGCCTTCAGCGCCTCGGCTGCCAGCTTGACGCCCCAGCCTCCCAGGAAGGTGGCTCGGCTGGAGGTGGTCATGCCCACGTCGACGTCCCGGGCTGTGGTGGTGCGCACGACGAAGGTGTCGATGGGGAGGCCTGTGATCTCCGCTGCGGCCTGGCGGAGGATGGTGGTGTGGCCCTGGCCCATCTCGGTGAAGCCGGTGTGCAGCTCGATGTTGTCGGCGGCCACGACCTCGAGCATGGCTTTGCCCTGCTCGGGGTAGCCGTTGCCCAGGCCCACGTTCTTGAGCCCGCAGGCCAGGCCCACCGCGCGGCCGCTGGCCTTGGCGGCTTCGTAGTGGGATCGCACGGCCTCGAGGGTGGCCACGATGCCAGCGTCTGGGCCCACCTTCTGGCCGGTGACCAGGGTGTCGCCCGGGCGCGCAGCGTTGCGCAGGCGGATCTCGAGGGGATCGAGCCCCAGGGCATGGGCGGCGCGCTCGAGGCAGCCCTCGAGGGCGAAGGCCGCCTGGTTGGCCCCAAAGCCGCGCATGGCTCCGCAGGTTGGGTTGTGGGTGCGCACGGTGGTGGCGGTGATGTGGGCGCAGGGGATGTGGTAGGGGCCTCCGCTGTGGCCAGCAGCCCGCTCCAACACCTTCTCGCCCACGGACGCGTGGCCGCCGGTGTCGCCCACGATGTCCGCCTCGAGGGCGGTGATGCGGCCGTCGGCGTCGAAGCCCACGGCGTAGCGCAGCTCGAGGGGATGACGCTTGGGGTGGGTGCGCAGGGACTCGTCCATGGACAGCTCCACCAGCACCGGCCGGCCGGTCCGAAGGGCCAGCAGGGCTGCGTGGGGCTGCACGCTCAGGTCCTCGCGGCCTCCGAAGGCCCCTCCGGCTCCCCCCAGCTCCACCTCGAGGCCCTCTGGTTCGAGGGCCAGGAAGGCTGCCAGCTGGCGCCTGTCGTCGAACACACCCTGGCCGCAGGACCACAGGTGCAGCGGACCGTCGGGTCGGGGGGTGGCCAGGGCCGCCTCGGGCTCCAAGAACGCGTGGTCCACGCGCTGGGTGAGGAAGCGCTCCCGGATGACCACGGAGGAGCCCTCCAGGGCAGCGGCGGTGTCGCCGCGTCGGATGGTGGAGCTGCCCAGCACGTAGGCCGGATCCTGGGCTGCCTGCTCGAGATCCACCATCGGCTCGAGGATCTCCACGTCCACCCGCACCAGGGCCGCGGCCCGGCGCGCCAAGGCACGGCTGTCGGCGGCGACTGCGGCTACGATGTCGCCGACGCACGCGCTCTCGGCGCCCACCGGGAGCAGCGGGGCCCAGTCCTTGCGCAGCAGGCCCTGCCAGGGCTCGCCAGGCACATCGGCGGCCGTGACCACGCAGTGGACCCCGGGCATGGCCACGGCGGCGCTGGCGTCGATGCCTATCAGGCGGCAGCGGGGCTGGGGCACGAAGACCAAGGCGCCGTGCAGGGTGTCTGGGCCTGCCCGGTCGGCCACGAAGGGGCGCTCGCCGAGCACCAGGTCCCGGGCCTCGTAGCGGGGCGCCGAGTCGCCCAGGCCCGAGGGCTGGGAGGGGGGGGGGAGGGGGCCACCCCGCCGCAGGGCCGCGGCGCGTTCGATGGCCCGGATCACCCCGTGCCAGCCGGTGCAGCGGCAGACATGGGGGCCCAGGGCCTTGGTGATGGCCTCGCGGGTCGGCTTGGGGTCACTGTCCAGCAGGGCCTTGGTGCGCAGCACCAAGCCAGGGGTACAGAACCCACACTGGAAGCCGCCGGTCTCGGTGAAGGCGCGGACGTAGAGCGCTCGCTCGGGCTCTGGGATGCCGCGAGTGGTGAGCACCGTGCGGCCTTCGAGCCTCGCTGCGTTCAGGGTGCAGGTGGGGCGGGCCTTGCCATCGACGATGGCGGTGCAGGCACCGCAGCTGCCCTGGCCGCAGGCACGCTTGGTGCAGGTGACTCCGAGCTGCTCCCGGAGCAGGTCCAGGGCGGTGGCACCCTGCTCGGGGGTGGCGGTGACGGACACGCCGTCCAGCACGAAGCTCAGCTCGATCATGAGGCCTCCGGGATGCTGGCGGGTATCCCGGCAGCGGGTGAAGGTGAAACCAGACCTTGTCCAGGAGTGAGCGTGACCCCATCCGGTCGGCTGATCGTCGTTCGCCACGCCGAGGCGTCCTGGGGGGGCTCCAGCCGGGATGCGGAGCGGGTGCTCACCACCCACGGGTTGGACCAGGCTTCGCGCCTGGGGCGTTCCCTCGTGGCTGCGGGCTGGGTGCCGGATGTCGGGGTGCACAGCGAGGCGAGGCGCACCACCCAGACCTGGGAGTGCATGAGTTCACTGCTGGATCCAGCGCTACCCTCCTTCGCCAGCTGGGCGCTGTACCACGAAGGTCCCGCAGCCTATCTCGGGGCGGTGGCCAGGCATGCCGACGACGCGGGCACGGTGGCCTTGGTGGGCCACAACCCGGTGGTGAGCGAGCTGGTGGAGCTGCTCACGGGGCAGAGGGTGCGCTTCGGCACCGCCCACGCAGCCTTGCTCCAGGCCAGCCCCGACACCCCCTGGCACGGCTGGGACGTGGCCCTGAGCATCCCGACCCGCTTCGTGCTGGCGCGGATGGTGAAGGGCTGATCAGCCCCGCCCCCGCTCGAAGAACCACCACAGCACGAAGCCAACCCCCACGGTCACCGCACCCGCCGCGGCCACCATGGGACGCTGCATCACCGCGTGGCCCATCATCCACAGCATCAGCAGCACGAAGACGATGGGGGTCACCGGGTAGCCCCAGGTGCGGTAGGGTCGGGGCAGATCCGGCTCGCGGAAGCGCAGCACGATGACGCCCAGCACCGCCATTCCGGCCATCGCGCTCAGGGTGAAGCCCGTGTAGGTCAGCAGGGCGTCGAAGCTGGCTGTGAGCACCATCAGCGCCGCCACGATCCCCT
>CAZHIK010000551.1:221-6439 GCA_964532635.1 uncultured Enterobacterales bacterium | reverse complement strand
CGCCTCCGCGCGGCGGCGGTCGGCGGACAGCTGCACCGTGTCCAGCCCCGAGTAGGCGGTGTAAGCCCAGGTGAGCCAGCGACCGTCGCTGCCCTGCACCTGCGCAAAGATCCCGGCGGGGGTGTCGGGTGGAAGGGCCACCGCACCAGGGGGAAGCAGATCCGCCGCGCCGTGGACCCGGACGAAGTGGGGGTCCGCTTCGAAGGCGACCTGCACCGCGCGTGCTTCATCGAGGGTCTCCGAGGCCACGATCCAGGGGGCGGAGTTGGCGCCGAGCAGCTCCTGCAGCCGAGCGTTGACCCTGGCGCCGTCGATGTCTCGATTGGAGATGTTGTCGTAGTCGGTCTCGAGGTGGACCCGAGGCATCCCGGCCGCGGCGAGTCCCAGCGCGATGACCGCAATGCCGATGACCACCTTGGGCCTGGCGGTGGACAAGCCTGCGAGCCATCCGATGACACGAGCACCGCGAGGGCGCGCTCCATCTCTGGCCCTTCCCCGCTCGGCGAGCGTCCAGGCCGCAGGCAGCCAGGTCAGCATCAAGCCGAGGCAGATCAACAGGCCCACAGCACCGGTCAACCCGACCCGTCGTGGCAAGGTCTCAGGGGCGAGCACCATCACCGCGAACGCGCCGGCCGTCGTCGCGGCACCCGCGATGATGGCGGGGCCGGCACCCCGCAGGGTCTTGGGCAGGGCGTCCTCGAACGGGGCCCCCGCCGCGCGCTCCTCCCGCAGCCGGGTGAGCAGGTGGAGGGCGAAGTCCGCACCCAGACCGCACACCACGACACCGAAGAACCCTTCGTTGAAGCTGATGTCTCCGAACACGATGGCGGCGACGCCCAGGGTCGCGGCCACCGCGAGCACCAGCGGCGTGCCGATGAGCAGCAGGCGCACAGGGCGCCGCTCGGCCCCCCGCAGCACCGCCAGGACACACAGGAATGCCAACGGGGAGAGCCAGCTGAAGCGGCCGAGGGTGATCTCCTGATCCTGGATGGTCTGCGCCGGTACGCCCGCCCAGCCCACGGTGACCTCGGTCCCCACGAGGGCCTGCTCGAGCTGCCTGTCGACCACCGAAAACGAGGTGCGGCCCGAGATGATGTCCCGAGCTGCCAGGCGCAGGGTGTCGTCCTCGAGGGACGCGAAGATGACCCGTGCGTTGGCTCCGCCGCCAGGCTCCACCAACACCCACTCCACCTCCGGGCTGGCGCTCAGGGTGGCTTCCGTCCGCTCGACAGCAGCCGGGAGTTGGTCCGCCGGCCCCTCCAGCAGCAGCGCGACACGGCGGCTCAGGCCCGCGGTCTCGTCCATGGCCAGGTAGCGGACGACCAGGGGATCGTCCGTGGGCAGCACGCTCAGGAAGCTGGTGTCCACAGGAACGAACAGCGCGACGCTGGCCAGCAGCAGGCAGAGGATCGTGGTCGCCCCCAGCACACGCCACGGCGCCGCGAGGGACAGCTGGGCGAGGCACCCGAGCGCCCCCGTCACCGCTGACTTCGCGCTCATGGGGTACCTCCTTCACCGCCCGTTGTGCCAGCCTGCGAGGTGCGGGCTCCAGATGGACGCATACCTCGAGGACGACCGCCGAGCCCGCACCGCGGCCCGAGTCAGGACGCTGGGCTGGTGGGCCGCTCGAACAGGTGCGCTGCGGCGCTGGCGGTTGGACCGGATTCCTGGACCTCTGATACAACCTCACCGATGCCCGAGCTACGCACCCAGCTGATCCGTCTGGCCCGCCTGCTGGTCCGAATCTTCTTCCGCAGCATCGAGGTCGAGGGTCTCGAGAACATCCCGACCTCAGGGGGCGGTATCATCGTCTCCTGGCACCCCAACGCGCTGATCGATCCGGTGCTCATCCTGGCCTCCATGCCCCGTCCGGTGGTCTTCGGGGCTCGCTCGGGCCTGTTCCGCTGGCCCCTGCTGGGCTGGCTGATGCGCTCCATCGGCACGGTGCCCATCCACCGCACCATGGACCGCGGGGCCATGAGCCCCGACCAGCGCCACGCCGCCAACGTCCGCGCCCTGGACACCCTGGCCAAGGCTGTCGCGGACGGTGGATTCAGCTGCCTGTTCCCCGAAGGCGACAGCCACGACTCCCCTCACCTGCTGGCCATCAAGACCGGCGCCGCCCGCTTCTACTACCGAGCCCGCCTGCTGCAGCCGGATGGTCCACCCCCCGCCATCATCCCTGTGGGCCTGCACTACGACGCCAAGCGCAGGTTCCGCAGCAAGGTGCTTGTGCGCTTCCACCCGCCCCTCGAGCTGCCTCCGTCCATGGACGTCACCCCCGAGGTGGACGAGGCGCCCGAGCGAGCCCGGGGCCGGGTCAAGCAGCTCACAGGCGCTATCGAGCAGGTGCTGCGAGAGGTGGTGCACGCCACCGAGAGCTGGGAGCTGCACCACCACATGCACCGCGCCAGCAAGCTGCTGCGCGCCGAGCGCGCCAAGCGCGCCGGGGTCGAGCTGGGTCGCCCATCCATGCTCGAGCGCGAGGTGGGCTTCTGGCGGATGTGGGCCGGCTACCACCGCTGGCGGGAGCTGGAGCCGGAGTTGACCCAGGCCCTGGTGGATCGGGTCGCTGCCTACGAGGATCAGCTGAGGGCCCTGGGCCTGAGGGATCACGAGATCGATCGCCCTCCCGAGCGGGGGCGCGGGCTCAAGGCCGCGCTGCTGCTGGGTCAGGTCATCACGGCCTTCGTGGTGTTCCCCACGCTCATCTTCCTGGCGGGCGCCGTCAACCTCGGTCCGTACCTGATCATTCGCTACGGCAGCCGCATGGCGGCCAAGAAGGGCAAGGACCACGCCACCATCAAGCTGGCGGCCGGGGTGGTGCTCTACCCCATCGCCTGGATCACGGCGGCGGTGCTGACGGCCGGAGCCTCCTACATGCTCCACGAGGTGGAGCCGCTCATCCCCGCCGCGCCCATGCAGGCGGCCATCGTGGTGGTGCTGCTGGCCATCGCAGGCGGCGCGGCCGCCATCCACTACCTGCGCCTGGTGCGTGAGACCGCCCGAGCCCTCCGCGTGCGGATCACCCGCGCCCGGGAGCGCGTGGCCCTGGCACAGCTCAGGGTGGAGCGCGCCGAGCTGGCCGACATCCTCGAGCGCGCAGAGGACGGCGTGGACCTGCCGGGCTCGGTCACCGCGGAAGGGCGGGTCATCGCCAGCGAAGAGGTCCCGCCGGGCGGGAAGATGTAGGGGCAGAGCGGGAAGATCCCTTGCTCTAGGGCTTCTTGCCCCGTCGGTGGGCGGGGGTGAGGTCGCGCATCCCGAATCGCCGCAGGGGACGGGTGGCTCGGCCGATGGCGATGCGGGACTTCATCTCGAGGTCGAGGAAGCGGTCCCAGAACTGCGACCAGCGCTCGAAGCCCGGCGGCACGTAGAACAGCGGGTACAGGTCCGCGGGGTCGTCGGGGAGCAGGTCGGCGTCGGGGGGCAGCACGCCGTCTTCGCGGGCGATGGTCTCGAAGTGGGTGCCCTCTTCGACCCGGCACCAGGTCAACGTCATGCGGCCGCGGGCCATGGTGCTGCCGTGGATGCGGGCGTACAGCGCCAGGTACTCGAGCTGCTCGCGGCGGGAGGTGGAGGGCGGTGTGGCGAAGAAGCTCCAGTTGGCCCGGATGCCGCGCACCTTGCGCACCGCGCGCACGGTGGCCAGGATCTCCGCCTTGGTGGTGTCCTTCCGCATCCGCGCCAGGGAGGGCTGGAGCAGCCCATCGGGGCTGAACGAGACCCGGTGGCAGCCTGCGCGGTTCATCAGGCGCAGGAAGTCGGCATCCACCCCCCGGAAGCCCAGCCAGGCGATCCACCGGGCACGAATCCCCCGATCGATGATGCCCTGGCAGATGGCCCGGGCCCGCTCGTGGTCTTCGTTGAAGCGGCTATCGGTGAAGGTGAACGCCCGGATGTCGAACTCGCGCTGCAGGTACTCGATCTCGTCGAGCACGACCTCCACGGGCTTTTTGCGCAGGAGGGTGCCGTTGAGCTTGGGGTAGTTGCAGTAGGCACAGCGCCGGGGGCAGCCGCGAGTGGTCTCGATGCCCAGGTCCAGCAGCTGGCCGCGCTCCTCGGCGGCGCTGCGGTAGAGGTCCCAGTCGAGGAAGTGGCGCTTGGGGAAGGGCAGGTCCTCGAACGACGGCATGGTGCGATCGCCGCTGTAGTGCACCACGCCTTGGGGGTCGCGCCAGAACACCCCGGGCACCTTGGAGGGATCGGACAGGTTGTCGAGCAGCTCGACGAAGGTCTCCTCACCTTCGGCCTGCACACCGAGGTCGTAGCCGTAGCGCTCCATCATGGTGCGCCCCGCCTGGGTGAAGCCCGGACCACCGAGCACCACGGGCAGGTCGGGGGCCGCCCTGCGGACGGCCGCCAGGGCGTTCGCCAGCTCGGTGTGGAAGACGAAAGGGGCCTTGCGGGTGGTTGAGTCGATGTTGCGCTGGGAGACGCCCACCACATCGGGCTGGAAGCGGGCGATCTCCCGCTCGACCCGCTGCCACGGGGGCTCTTCGCTGGCGTCGAGGTGGAGGATCCATGGCTCGTGCCCGGCGCGCTCGAGGGCGGTGGCCAGGCAAGCCAGGCCGATGGGGAACACGAGCTGTTCGCTCACCCCTCGGTGACCTTGCCAGTTCTGGATCAGCAGGATGCGCATGGCTTGCTTTCCTGGTTGTGGGGGCCGGCTAGCGCTCGGAGGTATCATCGACGACCATGGGGCAGTAGTCGAAGTCGCCGTACATGTCCCAGATCAAGCCCAGCGCCGGCAGGGCCTTGACCAGATCGTTGGAGAGATCTTCGTCCATGGCGTGGTCGTCCATCTCGTCGGGCGAGAGATCGTAGTTGTACGGAAGCTCCATGCCGCTCCAGCTGTCCTCCCATAGGCTGGCATCGACCACGCATTCCAGCATCGCCTCGGGGTAGTTGTAGCGGATGGGGATGCCCTGCTCGCGGAAGGCGTCGTAGAACAGGGTGACGTGGGGACGGTCCAGCAACGGTACGCCGTGGTCGATCACGGTGAAGTCGACGGCTGCCCGGAGCCACTCGGGTGCAGCGGACGCCACGGACTCCACGTGGTTCATCATGTTGCGGACCCGCCAGAACTCGCGGGTGGTCTCGCGGGTGGCGATGTGCGCAGGCCAGTCGGACTCGTCGAGGACACCCAGGGAGACCGCGGCATCCAGCAGCTCGGTGCTGTAGAGCTGGGGGAGCTTGGGTGCCCGGCGGTCCCAGTGGGGCACGAAGACGAAGTCCTCGTCGGCGTTGAGCACACCGTAGCGCCCCAGCTCGGGGTCCACGGGGGGATCGTCGAGATCCAGCTGCCCGTCGTTGTGGGTCACCTCGCCATCGCCGTTCAGATCGAGCCACAGGGTGCCGAACCACTCGCACTCCTGGAAGCGGATGTCGTAGATGGTGGCGATATGGAACTCGGGGTCCCAGCGCAGGCTCGAGTAGTCGAGCGCGCACGTGTCATCGACACAGTCACCGTCGCGGTAGACTGGGTTGATCCCTTCGTCGTGGGTGTAGCCGTTGCCGTTTTCGTCGTCGTAGTTGAACGAGTCGTAGGGGTCCATCCACACCGCCCCCGCGTCGCCCAGGATCAGCTGGGGCAGCAGCGGGGACTCGTGGTTGGCGAAGCCCAGCACGGCGTCGGCCGTCTCCTCGTCCATCCCGCCCAACGCCAGCATGGCCAGGACTCCACCACCGGACGCACCCAGCACCATGACCTTGTCGTTGCAGAGGGGAGCCTCGACCACCTGTCCGATGGTGTGGCCGTCCGAGGTGGTCTTGCGGCCCGAGGCGAAGAGGATGGCCTCGCGCAGCAGGATGGCATCGGTGAGTCCGCCGGCGTTGGGCTCCCCCGAGCTTCCCAGACCTTCGACCGACCAGCCGGAGAGGATCGGCTGGACCTCCACCACGCCGAACCCGGTCTCGAACTGGGCGACGGGCTCTTCCTGGAGGTGCAGGGCGGGGATGGCTGCCACGACCACCGGCGCCCCGTCGTCGTAGAGCCGCTGCTCGGGATCGGAGTGGTAGATCACCAGCATGTAGGCTTCATCGAAGTGGTCCGAGTCGACGCGGACGACCCGCATCAGCTGCTCGGGATCTTCGGGGTTGACGATGGGTTCCGACAGCGCCGCCGGCTCGAGGTAGTCGTCGTTGCAGATGCGCTCGACCGTCGGCAGGTCGGGACCACCGCTGTCCTCGCTGTCCAGGTTGCCCAGGCTGTCGTG
>CAZHIK010000551.1:0-211 GCA_964532635.1 uncultured Enterobacterales bacterium | reverse complement strand
TCAGAGGGCACCGGCTCGCGGCAGCTGCAAGCGGTGAGGCCCGAAGTCAGGGTCAGGACGGCGACGGTGCGGAGCATGGCTGGGGTGAACCTCGCGGGGTTCCCGGGGTGACAACAGGGCGTCATCCTGGGCTCATGGGGCCGCGTACCCCACTGGCAACGACATAGCAGGAGCCTTTCTGGGTCACAAGAGCCTTGGTGGACCCGGGGCC
>CAZHIK010000550.1:6019-6442 GCA_964532635.1 uncultured Enterobacterales bacterium | reverse complement strand
GATCGGGAATGGGCGGTGGGAAGACCGGCTCCGGCTCCGCTCCAGGGGGGAGGGGGTAGATGGCGGGGTCGGTGGCCTCGGCCTGGAACTCGAGGCTGTAGGCGGGCTCCTCCAGCTCCGGTGCGGGCTCGTGTAGCTGCGGCTCAGGAGGCTCCGGCAGCGGCGCTACGGACTTGACCTGGGGGGCCGGGCCGGGGTTGCGGCGACGGGGCGGCGGGCGGGGACGCCTTGCCTCGGTGTCTCGCCGACGAGCGCTCGGAGGGGCCACCCTGGGCTCCGCCGGAGGGGCCGCCTGGCGGCGGCGCCAGTGAGGTGCGGTGTCCACGCCGATGATGGCGAGAATGCGGCGGGCCAGCTCCGGGCCCATGCTGGCCTTGGGCAGCACCCGGGCAGCCCCCGCCAGCAGACACCTGACCTCGCAGC
>CAZHIK010000550.1:0-6009 GCA_964532635.1 uncultured Enterobacterales bacterium | reverse complement strand
AGAACCACCACCGGCACGCCTCGGGCGCACTCCACGGCTTCCTGCACCGAGGGCAGGCCACGGGAGTCGGGCAGCTCCGGATCCAGCAACACCAGGTGGACGTTTCCCTGCTTCAAGCGTCCGCGCAGCTCGCTGAGGGTCCAGATGGACTCCACCACCATGCGGTGGCCACCGGGATCGAGGGCCTCCCCCAGCTCTTCGGCATGGGATCGCCCCCCCTCCACCAGCAGCACTCGCCGAGGGCCGTTGGGAAAGGTCGAGATGGCGGTGGTCCGACGGCCCTGACCCGCGCGGCGCTCCCGATGCTTCCTCGGCACCACAGGCGCCTCGGCCTTCGGCGCAGGCTGCTTGTCCTTGCTCTTGGCGCGCCCGCTCTTGCGGTCCTTGGCCGCCGTGGCCGCCCGCAACCACACGTCGAGCTTGCGCTGATCCGAGCGGCGCAAGAAGGCCAGCTCCACCAGGTGCAGGTGGCCTTGCTTGTCCCCGTTGCGGGCCGACTCGGAGCGCTTGGTGACCTGGATGCGCACCAGCACGGGGATCCCGGCGCTGATGCCCTCGAGCATCACGTCGCAGCGCAGGCCCGGCTCGAGCTCTTCCTCACACCAGATGGTGCCGTGGGTGCCCTCCCTGTGCCACAGCTCGGCAGGCAGGCTGCGCGTGCCAGCGAAGACGATCAGGGGAACCCGGACCGTGGGGGTGGTTGTGCTGCTCATGGGGGTGCCGGGGGGATGCCGTACGAAGTTCGGAATCCCATCCACTACAGCACCTCGCCCTGCTCAACGCAAGCCGAGGCCGACGAGCACTAGCCGCCGAAGAGCCTCAGGTCCATGCTGCCCGTGACAGCGTCGCCCGAAGTGGTGCCTGCCTGCTCCAGCACGATGGGGCCGTTGCCCATGTAGGCCGCCACTCCAAAGCCGTGTCCGGTGCCTCCTTCGTCGTAGTAGAAGTAGGCGTCCCCCTCGGCCCAGCTCATCTCGAACTCGCCGGGCGTGATCCGCTCGAGGGGCAGGGTCACCAGCACCGCCGCCAGGGAGCCCCAGTCCAGGCGGCCCACGGCCAGGAACACGGCCTCGCCGTGCCACTCGCCGGCCACGACGCCCACGGTCTCCATGGCGTAGTCCTGCTCCATGTAGGTCAGGCTCATGGTGCCGCTGCCGTAGCCGTCCCAGCTCTTTGTGGTGTAGCTGCCCCAGGTGGTCTCGAAGCTCACCGGGAAGCTGCCGATCTCCACCAGGCAGGGCTCGGTGCGCAGCTCCTGGTCCCAGTCCGGAGGGCCGTCGGCCAGCTCGTCCTCGATGCTGGCCCGGCGGCCGTCCACGAAGCTGCGGATGTCGTCCACGGCCGAGCCGACCCCCTCGCTGCCGCTGGGATCCGCGTAGGGGATCACCAGCGCCTCCATGGCGTCGATGCGGGCGCCGATGGCGTCCTCGTCCCACAGCTGGTCGAGCAGCCCCTCGAGGGCCGCGACGTAGGCCTCGCGGCCCTGGTCGTGCAGGTACAGCCGCCGAGGGAGCTTGGAGACCGCTGTGACCGAGCTGGGGACGTCGGCGCCGAAGGGATCGCTGGAGTCGAACAGCGCGTCGATGCCCCAGGGCATGAAGTCGAAGCGCTCATCGTCCGGGTCCAGGTAGATGAAGAAGTTGTTGGTGTTGCCGGCGTAGCCATCCCAGTGACCCACCAGCACCTCGGCGGCCCAGAAGCGGTGGTAGGCGTCCAGATCCACGTGCGGATCCAGGGCCTCGAGCAGATCATCGTCGGAGGCCTCCAGGGCGTCGGCCACGGCTTCGAGCGCCGCGCTGTTGTCCTCCCCCTGCTTGAGCTCGAAGGTGCCCATCCAGCCCTCGCGGAAGTCCGACAGCTGCCCCTCCCACAGCGAGCCCTCGGGATCCTCGTACCAGCGGGCCACCAGGGAGGGCTCCATGGCTTCGACGTTGCTGTACACCCCCAGCTCCTCGCCGTTGACCCACACCCGGGCGAAGCTGCAGCGGGAAGCGGGCACATCCGCGCCTCGGAACAGCTCGTAGCCCAGGCACTGGGAGATCACGGCCGGGTCCTGCTGCCCGTTGTTCAGCGTGATGCGGTCCACCTGGTCGTGCAGCTGATCGTCCTCGTACTTGTCGAAGCGGATCTTCAGGCTGGGGTTCACGCTGGTCTCCGAGCCCAGCAAGCCCTTCTTGCGGATGCCCACGTCCCCGTAGCTCTCGCCGTCGACCACCACGTCGGCGTGGAACCAGGTGTAGCCGCTCTCGAAGGGTTGCTCGAGGCAGTCTTCGCTCAAGATGGTCAGGAAGTCCCGCTTCTGGTGGCGCAGCTCGTCCCAATCATCGGAGTCGATCTCCACCTCGACGGTGTGCATCACGTCGATGTCGTACAGGGCCTCGCCGGCGCTCAGGTCCAGGGGCTCCGATGTCTCCCCGGTCTCCGTGGACGAGGTGTCCAGGGGGCCGACGGGGGGGCTGGGGCAGGCGGTGAGGAGCAGGACAATCGAAACGAGTGGACAACGCATCGATCGAGGATAGCTGATCGTTGGGTCTCCGTGGGGAGCGACGGCTCGTGCCGCTGCTGGCTTCCAAATGGGGAGGGCCCCTTTCCATGGAGCGAGCCAATGCAGACCACGCCAGGCACCACCGAGCACCACGACGACATCCTGGTCGTGGACGACACCCCGGCCAACCTGCTGCTGCTGACGGGGGTGCTCCAGCGCGAGGGCTACGGCGTGCGGCCGGTCAACAACGGCAAGACCGCGCTGCGGGCCGCCCACGCACGTACGCCGGACCTGATCCTGCTCGACATCGACATGCCCGAGCTGAACGGCTTCGAGGTGTGCCGTGCGCTGAAGGCCGACCCGACGTTGGCGGAGGTCCCGGTGATCTTCGTGAGCGCCAAGATCGAGGTCGAGGACAAGCTGCAGGGCTTCGAGGTCGGCGGGGTGGACTACGTGACCAAGCCATTCTTCATCGAGGAGGTGCTGGCCCGCGTAGCGTCCCACCTGCAGATCGCACGCATGAAGGCCGCGCTCGAGCGTGCCAACCTCGAGCTGCGAGCGCGCAACCACGAGCTGAAGCTGGAGCGGGCCCGCTCCAAGCACCTGCTCCGCAACGTGCTGCCCCAACAGATCGTGCAGGACTTCGAAGAACGAGGGAGCACCCAGCCCCGCCAGCACGAGCAGGCCTCGGTGCTGTTCGCCGACCTGGTGGGCTTCACGGCGCGCGCCGCCGAGCTCGGGCCGCAGCGCCTGGTGACCGAGCTCAGCAGCATCTTCAGCGCCTTCGACCAGATCACCGAGGCCCTGGGCGTGGAGCGGATCAAGACCATCGGGGACGCCTACATGGCCGCGGCCGGTGTGCCGATCGCGGCCGAGGATCACGCAGACCGGCTCCTGCGCACCGCGCAAGCCATGCTGGACTGGCTGGAGCGGCGCAACGAGCGGGTCCTTGCCGAGGAGCCCGGCATGATCTGGCAGCTGCGGGTGGGGGTGCACTCGGGCCCGGTGATCGCCGCCGTGGTCGGCACCCGTCGCTACCTCTACGACATCTTCGGCGAGACCGTGAACCTGGCCTGCAGGCTCGAGCAGGCCGGGGAGCCCGGCCGGATCAACACCAGCGCCCAGACCCGGGCTCTGGTGGGCGACTCCTGGCGCTTCGAGGCACGGGGGGAGCGTGCGGTGAAGGGCGCGGGCGATCTGGCCATGTTCTTCGTCGAGCCGAGGGAGGGCTGACGCCACACCCCCGAAACCGGCGACGCTCCCTTTCGGTTAGGGGAACATTGCACAAGACGTCGCATCCCTGAGTGCCCAGGGGACCCCGTGGTCTCTACACTACCCCCCGTGATCGACACCTGGTTCGCTCCGGCGGCACGCGCCGATGCCGAAGCGATCGCCAAGCTCCGCGAGGAGTGAACATGCCAGTCCCTGCTCCGGCCAACATCCTGGTGGTGGACGACACTCCCGCCAACCTCCGCCTGCTCGAGGGCCTGCTGCGCCGCGCGGGTCACCGGGTGCGCCCCTTCACCAGCCCGCGCATGGCGCTCCGGGCCGCCAGCTTGGAAGCCCCACACCTGGCCCTGCTCGACATCCGCATGCCCGAGATGGACGGCTACGAGCTGTGCCGCCAGCTGCAGGCCCTGCCCGAGCTCGAGGATCTGCCTGTGATCTTCGCCTCCGTGGCCAGCAGCGCCATCGACAAGGTCAAGGCCTTCGCCGCCGGCGGGGTGGACTACGTGACCAAGCCCATCCAGTCCGAGGAGGTCCTGGTCCGGGTCCACACCCACCTGGCCCTGCGCCGGGCCCGGCTGGAGCTACGCCAGACCAACCGCCAGCTCGAAGCCGCGCTGGCCGAGGTCAAGCAGACCCAAGCCCAGCTGGTCCACGCCGAGAAGATGTCCTCCCTGGGTGTGCTCTCGGCCGGGCTGGCCCACGAGATCAACAACCCCCTCAACGCGGTGCGCACCAGTGCGGTCGCCATGGTGGGCATGCTCGACGCCCAGACCGGGTGCCGCCAGGACTGCCCGGCCAACACGGGCGTGCGCGAGCTGGCCCAGGTCATCGAGCAGGCCTCGAGCCGAGCTACCCAGGTCATCGACGGCCTGCGCAGCTTCTCCAGGCGCGACGAGGGGCAGCTCGAGCCCCACGACCTCCGCATGGGTCTCGAAGAGTCCCTGGTGCTCCTGGGCCACAGGCTTCCCCGGGGCTGCGACGTCGAATGGAGCTTCGATCCCGCCGCGCGGGTTTCGTGCAAGCCCGGCCCCATCAACCAGGTGCTGCTCAACCTGCTCAGCAACGCCGTGGACGCCGTCAGGGCGGTGCCGTCCGGCCCGCATCGCATCGCGATGGGAACACGCCTGGCACGCATCGACGACCGGGACTGGGCCTGTGCCTGGGTGGCCGACACGGGTCCTGGGATCTCTCCCACCCACCGCGCGCACATCTTCGAGCCCTTCTTCACCACCAAGCCTCCGGGCCAGGGCACCGGGCTGGGCCTGGCCATCAGCCACAGCATCGCCAGGGATCACGGCGGGTGGCTGGGGCTGGTGGACGATCCCACCTGGAGCGTCCGCTTCGAGCTGCGGCTCCCGCTGCACCCCGCGCAGGAGAGTGTGCCGTGAGCGACCGGCCTGTCATCCTCTACGTCGACGATGAGACCGGCAACCTCATCGCCCTCAAGTACCTGCTGCTGGACAGCTACGACGTGCTCACTGCCGAGTCCGGCAGCGCGGGACTCGAGCTGCTGTCCCAGCGTCCTGATATCTGCTTGCTCATCACCGACCAGCGCATGCCGGGGATGAGCGGCGTGGAGCTGCTCGAACGCAGCCATCGAGTCAGGCCGGACCTGGTGCGCATCCTGGTCACCGCCTACAGCGACAGCGACGCAATCGTGGATGCCATCAACCGCGGCCGCGTCTACCACTACTTCGCCAAGCCCTGGGATGATCGCGAGCTGCGTCAGGTGCTGAGTCGAGCCCTCGAGCAGCGGCGGCTGGAACAAGAGAACCTGCGGCTGCTCGAGGAGCTCAAGTCGAGCGAGCAGCGCCTGGGAGCCACCATCCGTCACGGAGGCTTCGCCATCATCGAGGCGGCTCTGGACGGCACGCTGCTCGATGCGAACGAAGCCGGACTCGAGCTGCTGGGCACGACCCACGACCAACTGGTGGGCCGTTCCTTCATGGAGTTCACACACCCCGAAGAGCGCGAGAGCAACATGCTGCTCGTGCAAGGGCTGATCTCGGGCGAGCTGCCCATGGTCAGCATCGAGAAGCGCTACCTTCGCCCGGACGGCTCCATCGTGTGGTCGTGGTCCACCGTCACCATGGTTCGTGACCATCAGGGCCAGCCCACCCACCTGGCGGTCATGGGCTCCGACATCACCGAGCGCAAGCAGGCCGAAGCGGCTCGAGCTGTCGCCGAAGCCCGCCAGCGGGCCATCGGTGCGGCCATCCCCGATCTGCTGATGGTGCTGGACGAAGACGGCCGCTACATCGAAATCCTCACCAGCAGCGACAACTTGCTCTACC
>CAZHIK010000549.1:0-6445 GCA_964532635.1 uncultured Enterobacterales bacterium | reverse complement strand
GATCCCAAGTGGCAGGCCTGGCTCGACGCACTCCGCCAGCTACCCCACGGCGCGGTGGCCGCACTGCTGGGCGAGGTGCTGCAGCACTCCAAGCATCTGGCCCGGGGCTTCGCGTCGGCCGAGCAGCGCCAGGCCTTCCAGCAGGAGGTGGGCGAGGGCTTCCACCGCCGCCTCACCCGCTTCCAGCAGTGCGCTCGCGATCCCGACACCTTCGTGGAGCGCTGGGTGGAGCCCGATCTCGTCACCGCCTTGGACCTGCTGGCCCGCTTCCAGTCCCAGGCCGCCGCGGACGCCCGCGACGGCCACGCTCCTGCTGCACAGCTGGCCGCCTGGCTGGCGGGAGCGCTGTACGACCAGCTGGGCACAGCGTGCCAGGCCGAGGGCTGGTTCGCCCTCGAGCGCATCGAGCCTTTCGTCACGAGCTTCGATCCCTTGCTCCACAAGGGCGTGGACGGTCGCCAGGTGACGGGCGCCCGCGGGCTGGTGGTGGAGGTGGAGCGCGTGGGTCGCCTGCATCCCTTCGAGGGCTATCCCCTCGACAAGGCCCGCGTGGTAGTGGGGCGCTGATGTTCGAGTGGGATCCACACAATCGGCGCTTCGTCACCCGCCCCTGCTGCCCCTACCCAGACTGCGGCGCGCCCGTAGAGCCCGCCCACGACGAGCGGGTGTTCTGCTGGTGCTCCAGCTGCGAGCGGCCCTACGAGACCACCCTGCTGCGCCCCGCTGACGCCGGCCCCCCCGTGGAGTGGACCCGCCGGCCCGAGTCCGCCTTCTGCTCCTTCACCGGCACACCGCTCACGGGTCGGTCCCCCCTGGACTGGCCCGAAGCCGGTGGCGATCCCGGCCGCAGTTCCTGCCTGGATGATCCCCGGGGCAATGCCTTCGGGCAGCCGCGAGCCGACGCTGCCTTCTCCCTGCACGACCTGGAGCGCGAGGGCTGGACCCTGCCCTCGGTGATCCCCGACGAAGCCTCCGAGGACGATGCCGTCTCCGCCCTGGCCGTGCTGCGAGGCCGCCTGCTGGCCATCACCCAGCGGGGCCGCATGGCCCTGATCGACCCCGCCACCGGCACCCTGGTCGACAAACGCCCCCTGGTCTGGCCCAGCTTCCCGCCACCCGACCTGTCCTGGCCCGTAGAGCATCCCCCCGCCGCCCGGGGCAACCACCTGGTGCTGGTCTCCCCCCGCGAGGCCCAGTTCCGCGACCTGACGGCCCAGCTCTTCCCGGGCATCCCCCACCGCGGCCAACCCTATTCCCTGGTCAAACCTTCCAACCCAGGTGCCCGCTTCATGGGCCCTCCCCTGGGGATGGACTCCGATCCCCCGCGCTTCTGCCTGCTCGAGGGCATCCCGTCCCTGCGCACCCTGGCCGATCCCGTCCTGCGCTTCTTCGACCTCGACGGCACCGAGCTGGGCCGCTGCCCGGCCCCGGGGATCGCCCGCCCCCCCGTCTACGACGCGCGCACCGGCACCATCGTCTGGGTCTCGAGCGAGGGCTTCGTCTCGGCCCTGCCCCAGGACCGTTGCTGCCAGCCCGACGCCGAGCCCGTCGCCCTGTTCTCCGAGGACATCCTGGAGCTGGACGTCTCCGCCCGGCCCACCGCCGTGCTGGCGCCGGATCTGGCCGGGGAGACCGAGCTGTGGGTGGCCGATGTGCACGCCGACACCGGCGAGCTCTCCGTCTACAAGGCCTCCCTCGACCAGGCCCTGGCCCGGGGCGAGCTGCGCTGGACCCGGCTGCGCCTGGGCAAGCGGGGCGACCTGGTGGCCCTGGCCGTCGGACGCGGTCCCGGCCACCGGGCCAACGCCGCGGCTCAGGTCATGGCCGTGGCCACCGACCACGGCGTGTTCAGCTTCCCCAAGGCCACCAGCGACGCCATGGCGCTGGACGCCGCCCGAGGCCACGAAGGCGCCGATCGTCGCGGTAGCTGGGACCTCCCCATCGTCACCTCGGCCGGCGTGGTCGCCCGCGTGCCCGGAGCCCTGCACCTGCTCAGCCGGGGCATGGGCTGGTCCCAGCGCGCCGGGGGTCGGCTGGCCCTGCCTGTGCGCTACGCTGGGGTCCAAGGCATGGCCATCTTCGGCCGGCGCGTGTTCGCTGGCGTAGGCCTGGGAGTGCGCTGCTTCGTCATGGAACCCGAGGAGGTCACATGAAGGCCCGCATCGTCCTGGCCGCCATCGCCGCCCTGTTCTGCACCGCCTGCGGGCAGTTCGAGCTGGTGGGGGCCGGAGATCCCACCGCAGCGGGTGCCCGCCTGAGCGCCGAGCAGGTGGCCCTGTGTTCCACCGACGGCGCCGCGGTGCTCGAGGGCAACCGCCCCACCACCGACGTCACCGCCGGCGGCAAGCTGAGCGGTGACCACCAGCCCTTCGCCGGCCGCGCGCTCACCCATGTGGTGGCCCTGGACTACTCCGGCTCCATGTTCGGGGGCTACGAGCGTGAGGAGCCCAGCGCCAAGGACAGCAGCTGCGGCTGGTCCCGCTCCAGCCGCGGCACCCGCTCCCCCAACGGTGACTTCTACTGGGAGCTGCCCGCCTTCCGCGACCTGCTCGACAGCGGCGTGATGGCAGGCATCGCCCCCGGCGATCCGGTCCACGCCGCCGTGTTCAACAAAGACGTGTTCCTGCTCCACGACGGCGGTGGGGCCCGCTGGCTGGGCCGTGACAGCTTCGAGGGCGGGCTGCCAAGCGCAGACAGCAGCGCGGACGAAGCCCTGAGCCGGCTCGTCTCCAGCTCCGCCGGCGGAACCCTACCCGAGCGCTGGAGCGCCCCCTGGGCCACCAGCCGCATGTGGGACGAGAGCCGCATGGCTTCGGTGCTCGACGCCGCCTCCGCGGTGTTTTCCCAAGGCAGCGGTGACGGCATCCTGTGGATCGTCACCGACAACATCATCGAGACCGCGAGCAACGACTCCCGCTCCAAGGAAGCCGAGCTCAACCGCCAGTTCTACCTGCGCTTGAAGCAGGACCCCCGCTGGCAGGTGGTCTACGCCTACCCGGTCCACCAGGCCGACTGGCTGTGCGGCTCCACCCTGCTGGTCTACGGCATGTACTGGTCGGGCCACGAGCGCATCACCGAGAGCGAGTACTTCACGCTCACCAGCGGCCCCGCCTCGAAGCTGGCGAACGACGCCCAGCTGTCGGCCTTCGCCGGCCTGGCCAACCCAGGCTCCCCCGCCCCCGGCCACCCCTTCAAGCTCAAGCCCGACGACATGGACCTGATGAAGGTGGCCTTCGACAAGAAGATCGAGTGTCCGCCGGCCAAAGCGGGCCAGGCGCGCCAGTGCCGGGCCACCCTCACCATCGAAAACCTGCTGAAGCACCGCCGCATCGACGGCGCCAAGCTCCACCTCGAGAGCGGCCGGCTGGATGCCTGGAACCGCAGCGGCAACCAGGTGGTTCGCGTGCCTACGGCCAAGCCCCTGGGAGCGGGTGTGGTCACCGCCGACGTGGTCATCGCCGAGCCCATCCCCCCCGGAGCCTCGAAGACCCTCGAGGTCGACCTGCTCGTGCCGCCCGTGGAGACCCAGGAGCACACCCTGCGGGACCACTGGGAGAGCGCCAACCACGAGCGCTTCCGCATGCTGGGCTCCATGTCGGTGGCCATCACCGAGCTGCGCACCACCATGGCCGTGGACCAGGCCCAGCTGGGCGACGTCTACGGCGTGTCCGCGCTGCCCGAGATCTTCCGCAACCCCAACACCAGCAACCTGAACACCACCATCTGCCTCAAGATGTGGGTGGACAACCCGGCCTGGCTCATCAGCCTGCTGCTGCTCAGCGCGCTGCTGCTGATCGTCCTGCTGGTGCTGCTGGGCGGCTGGCTGCTCAAGCCGAGCTTCCGGGTTGCGGTGATCGACGAGGTCGAGATCGGGCGCATCCGGGTCTCCCGGATCATGGGTGCCACCATCGAGCACCGGGGCACACGCCTGGCCAAGGTCCGCCAGCGCCTGGGCGGCTCCATCCGGGTCATCGGGATCAAGCCCTGGCGGGCTCGCACCATCGGCGGCCACTGGGAGCTGCGCGACGCCGAGAGCGACATGGGCGAGCGCCACCGCCTCGAGCTACGCCGCCGCTCACGCCCCAGCCAGCGCGGTCGTGGGGGCGACGACTTCTAGCCCGCCTTCTTGCGCGGGTAGATGTCCCAGACGCCGAAGCCCCACACCGCCAGGATGGCCAGGATGAGCCACCAGTTGTCGATGTAGATGCTCAGGTGCATCTCGTTGATGCTGTCGACGTCTGGCAGCACCTCGCCGGTGGCCGCGAAGATCTCCATCAGCTCGTTGTACATGCGGATCATGGTCATGATCAGGCGGTACAGGAACAGCCCGATCAGCGCCGAAAACGCCACGACGAGCCCGACAGCGCGCCCCCGGCGACCCAACTGCCAGTGGCCGATGCCCGGGCAGACCAGGGCGGAGTAGAGCAGGGCGCGCTTGGTGCGTTTTTCCATCGGGGGCTCCTAGCCGGACGTTCAGGCTACGTCACGCCCGATCCCTCACACCCCCTGCTTGTGCTCGCGGAAGTGCGGCAGCGCCAGCACCACCAGCACCACTGCCCCCAGCACCGTGCAGACCGCCGCCGACCAGTACACCCGCTCGACCTGAGCGACGGTGACCAGCGCGCCGAACACCACGGCCCCGCCCCCGATGCCCACGTCGTAGGCCGAGAAGAAGGTGGCGTTGGCCGCGCCGCGGCGGTGGGGCTCCACCAGATCGATGGCCATGGCCAGGAACACCGTGCCCGCCGTGCCGAAGCCCAGGCCCAGCAGCATGGACGCACCCATGATCAGGAACTTGTCCGAGAACAAGGCGTAGCCCAGCCAACCACCGAGCAGCAGCAGGATCACGCTCACGCCCGGCCCCAGCGGGCCGCGGGTGTCATACCAGCGCCCGGCGTACAGCCGGCTGGTCAGCCCCCCCACCGCGTACCAGAAGAACAGCGGGCCAGCGCTGTCGAAGCCCAGGCTGGGGGCCACCATGGGCAGGAAGGTCATCCAGCCGCCGAAGCCGGCGCAGAGCAGGGCCTGGACCAGTGAGATCCACCCAACCCGCAGCTCGAACATGCTCCGCGGCACGAGCTTGGCGTTCACATCCCGCACAGCGGGCACCCGCACCCCCAGGTAGGCCAGCACGGCCAGCAGCGTGATCGCCGTGCCCACCGCGAAGACCAGCCCGTAGCGGTCGGCCCCCAGCAGGGCCGAACCCGTCAGAGGTCCCAGCGCCATGGCCATGGGCATCGCCAGCCCGAACAGCCCCATGCCCGTGCCCCGCCAGCGAGCCGGCACCAGGTCGGCCGCGACGGTGGCCATGGCCACCGTGGCCAAGCCCCAGGCCAGCCCGTGCACCAGCCGCAAGCCCTCGAGCCAGGCGAAGCTGGGCACCAGGGCGTACAGCGCCATGCAGGGCACCATCACCACCGCCCCACCGATCAGCCACAGCCGCCGCCCGTAGCGATCCAACAGCCAGCCCACGAAGGGCCGCGCCAGCAGCGCGGTGACCGAGAACGTGCCCACCGCCAGACCGACCTGCGCTTCGTCGCCGCCCAGGGGCTCCACCACCAGCAGTGGGAGCACCGGCATCAGGAAGAAGAACGCCAGCGCCACCAGGAAGGTGCCGAGCACCACCAGCGTGAAGTCGCGCTTCCAGCTCTGGGAGGGTGCGGTCATGAGCGGGAGTCTATGACCGCGGTGGCCACGGAGCGAGGGGCACCCGCGCCCGTCTCGCGTGAACGGCACATCGCGGCCCAGGCCCTGCATGAGCTGCACCGCCATCGTGCGGGAGCGCTGCGAATCGCGCTCGGCGGTTATCGAGAGCTTCCGCTCCTGGCCTCGGGAGGCACCGTGAACCAGCACCGCATCCTCGCCGCAGTCGCCCTGGCCTTCGCCGTGCTCGCTGGGGTGCTGATGGGCCTGCACGCGCTGACCGCGCCGCAGGACGTTCACATGGCGTTGATGGCGGACATGGAGCGCATGATGGAGGCCGAGGAGCCCCGGGCGGCCTCCGTGCCCTCGCCGCGTCCCGTGCCTGCGTCCCAAGCTCGAGCCGAGCCCCCAACCCAGCCTCCCAACCCCGGGGACACCAGCGCCGAGGACGCCCTCCCCGATGCCACCCTGGCCCTGGGCTCCCAGGCCTTCGCCGCCGGTGACATGGAGTCCGCCCGGCGCTACTTCCGCGCCATCGTGGACGGATCACCGGACCACAGCATGGCACCGTATGCCGCCTACAAGCTGGCCTGGTGCGAGGCCAACCTGGGGGACATCGACGCCGCCATCGTCGAGATCCAGCGCACCATCCGCTGGCTGCGCGACGAGGGCCGCCCCGAAGAAGCGGTCACCTTGCGGGAGGCCCTGGCCGACCTGGAACACTTCGGATCACTGCAGGACACGGGCTGATCGCAGCCACCGCAGGCGGAGCCAAGAGATTCCGCTTTCCATCTGTGGAACC